>JAOXSA010000292.1 GCA_025800245.1 Amphritea sp.
TTCAGTTGCAGTGACAGCGTGCCGCTGGCGTTAGCTTTGGCCCCGGCAAAGCAGGAGAGTACCAGTTCACCTTTCAGCCGGAAGGCACCGAAACGGTGATAGATGGTCTCTTTGTTTTCGTTTTCATAGCTGATGTAGCAGTCATACCCCGCGGCGCGGGGTAGCATAACGGTACCACTCACACTGGCTTCCAGAATAGACAGTGCCGCATTCCCGCCCAGAGACAGGCTGCCGCCCATGGTTGCGCGGTCAAAGCCTGTCACCTCGGCGGTGGCTGCGGCGGCAAAGCGTAGCGCGTGGGCCTCGGCAGTCCAACCCATAATGCTGTCGGGGGTGCTGTCCTTGCGTGCGTGGTTCAGCAGTTCGGTATGCAGGGCATTAAAGGCGTGGTTTTCAGGCAGTTTCTCGTCCAGAAACATCAATGTGGCGGCTTTAAGTGGGTCGGTGCGGTAGTGAGAGAACTGGTTGGTAATCGCTTCAGACACATCGTTTTTAAGCGCGGTGGCAATGGCTTTCGCGCTGGCTTGCTGTTTAATCAGCTCGCGGGTCTCTTCTGTGAAGCTGACTGTCTGAACCCGTTCGCTGAAGCGGGTTGCTTCAACAAACGATTTACGGGCGTAATGGAATTTATCCGGGCTACTGGCGCGGACAAATTCGACCACTTCAAACCCGTGCTTGTTGGCTTTATAAGCTTTGCCCGTATCAACAGTCTTGCCCAGGGTATATTGACGCTCACCAAATCCCGCAAAGGTTTTGCTCTTTTCCGGCATCTTGGTCTGGTTAGATTTAAGCCGTTTCAGTTCGGCATCAATGATCGCCAGCCGTGCCTGCTTCAGGGCTTCGTAGTTGCGGGTCAGCAGGTTATTGTGCCACAGGTGTGGGGAGTGGCCTTCAATGGCTTTACGGTCTTTTTGCAGGCTGCTGATCAGGCCGGCAATGTCATCCTGACTGAGAATGAC
>JAOXSA010000318.1 GCA_025800245.1 Amphritea sp.
CTGCATCTTAAAAATATAAAAGAGCCGGTTACAGGTCGGAGCAGCAGGTGAGGAACGTCCGCTATCGTTCTGACTGTAACTATAAGAAGTATCAGGGGATAACTGATTATGTTAAGAAAAAACCCTTCCGGTTTTACACCGCAGGTTTCAGAGAAAGCTTTTATCGATCCTACTGCGATTATCTGTGGTCGGGTGGTGATTGAGGAGAATGTGTTTGTCGGACCTTATGCCGTGATTCGTGCCGACGAAGTGGATGACGAAGGCAATATGGATCCGATTATTATTCGTCGTGATTCCAACATTCAGGATGGTGTGGTTATCCACTCCAAATCCGGTGCCGCAGTGACCATCGGTGAGCGTACTTCGATCGCTCACCGCTCAATCATTCATGGTCCGTGCGAAGTGGGCAATGATGTATTTATCGGTTTTAACAGCGTGGTATTCCGCTCCCATATTCATGATGGTTGCGTTATCCGTCATAACTGCGTGATTGATGGAATGGATCTGCCGAAACAGATGCATGTACCGCCGATGACCAATATCGGTCCAGAGTTTGATCTTAACCAGATTGAGCAGGTGCCGCCGGATTATTCTTCGTTCTCTGAATCCGTAGTGGCTGCAAACCACTGGCTGGTGGAAGGGTATAAGAAGATCGCCAACGAGCTGTAAGTGAACAGTCAGCCCGGCTGATCTGCCGGGCTGTTTTGTCTGCTATCAGGCACTGCACTGATCAACCAGATAGACGATCGATTGATAGTCGATACCGGAGTGCTCGCTCAGACCGATCTCACAAGTCCGGCTGGTGGAGTAACCACTCTCGCAGTGACCAACCTGGGTAGCCAGTGTGCTCAGGGCTGAGGCATTCAGCTCGGGCGTGGTAAAGCCTTTATCGCCAGCAAAACCACAACAGGTTATCTGCTCTGGCACGACGACTTCATCACTACAGGCCTGCATAATAGCCAGCGTTTTATCCGCCAGTCCCATACGGCGAGCGGAACAGGTAATGTGCAACGCAACCGGCTCAGGCTGTTTTTTCAGCGGCAGCGTCTCCAGCAGGAAGTCGTGGATAAACTCTACGGGTTCAAACAGCTTCAGAGGACTGTTCTTTTCTGCCAGCTCTTCTTTCAGCCGCATTACGCAGGGGCTGGTATCACAGTAGATCGGAATTTCGCCGTTATAGCTGGCTTGTTTCAGCATCGCCAGTGTTTCATCAGCCTTCTGCTCAGCCTGATCGAACATCCCTTTACTCTTAAACGGCATGCCACAGCACTGTTCTTTCAACCCGGCAGGGTAGATCACCTCGAAGCCTGCTCGCTCGAGCAGTTGCTCAGTGACCTGCTGCAGCGATTGCTGATATTCTGCGCCCCGGGCTGGCCCCATAGTACGGCTGGCACAGCTGGGCAGGTAAACCACTTTGGGTTTCTTCTTACTTGATAGAGTGTTATCTGACTGAGCGCTACTGGATTGCGTGCTGGCGATCAGCTCAGGCGTTTTTGTCGGTAGCGCTGGTGCCGCAGTGGGCGTTGACGGACTCCAGTGGCCAACGCGATTACCCGACAGCTTACGGGCACCCCGGGTAACCGCCTTCATCGTTTTACTGCCCAGCAGCCGGTGGCTGGTATCGGCGATACCAAAGGCGGTTCTCGCGGCAGCAGCCAGGCTGCCAAAATGATCGGCGGCCCATTGCGCCATACCGGTATGGTTGATATTGCGATCATGACGCAGTTGACGGATCAGGTCGCCGGTGTTGATCTGTACCGGGCAAACGGTGGAGCACAGACCGCAGCCAGCGCAGGTATCAATGCCCATGTAATCATACTGATCGGAGAACTGATCGGCATCTTTACCTTCCAGTCGCATCAGTTCACGGCGGGCGATAATACGCTGGCGTGGACTCAGGGTCAGGTTTTTTGATGGACACATCCGCTCGCAGAAGCCGCACTCGATGCACTGATCGACGATGTCGCTGACCTGAGCCAGCGGCTTGAGATTACGGATATGCAGTTCCGGATCATTGGTGATCATTACATCGGGGTTGAGGATTCCCTGTGGGTCAAACAGACGCTTGATCTCCAGCATGATGCCATAAGCTTCATCACCCCATTCACTGCGAACATACGGTGCCATATTCCGGCCAGTGCCGTGTTCCGCCTTGAGAGAACCGTCGTAGCGGCCCACCACCATATTACAGACAGCGTCCATGAAACGATGGTAGCGCTGTACTTCGTCTTCGGTCTGGAAGCCCTGAGAGAAGATAAAGTGCAGGTTACCGTCCAGGGCGTGGCCGTAGATCACACCGTCATCGTAGTTGAACTCCTGCATCAACTGTTGCAGTTCAACCAGTGCATCGGCCAGTGATTCGATAGGAAACGCGACATCCTCGATCAGTGCAGTTGTACCTGGCGCGCGGGTCGCCCCCACGGCAGGGAAGATCCCTTTGCGGACCTGCCAGTAGGCGGAATATTCTTCCGGGCGATCGGTAAAGTGGGCCGGAACTGCCAGTTCAAGATCAGCGATCATCGCTTCGACCTCAGCGACTTTCTGCCACACCTGTTCCGGGGTAGCGCCTTCAACCTGAACCAGCAGAGCTGTTGCACCGGCTGGAATATCGGCCAGATAGGCGGGGACGCCATCCATATGCTGTACCGCTTTCAGGGCATAATAATCGATCATCTCGGCGGCGCTGACCGGCGCTTCATCCAGCTTGAAACGGGTCACAGCCACACCGGCGTTACGGATATCGTTGAACACCAGGAATGCCGACGCTTTACAGGGTTCGATAGCGATACTGCGGTGGGTAATTTCAGAGATAAAGCCCAGCGTGCCCTCAGAACCGATCAGCAGGTGCGCCAGCATATCAATGGGGTCGTCATACTCCAGCAGGCTGCGCAGGCCGTAGCCGGTGGTGTTTTTGATCTGATATTTACGGGCAACCCGTTCACTCAGGGCCGGATTATTATGCAGCTGCTCTGCCAGTTGTTCCAGGCCTGCCAGTAACGGTGCCTGAGACTGACTGAATGCCTTGCGACTGACCGGATCGGCGGTATCCAACACCGTGCCATCCAACAGTACCAATCGCATGCTCTCCATCATGGTGTAGGTGTCGAGGGAGTTCATGCCTGCGGCATTGTTGATCGCCATACCACCCACGGTGGCTGCATCGATTGAAGCTGGCATCAGTGCCAGCATCCGCTGATGAGGCGCCAGCGCTTTATTTGCCTCGCTGCCCAGTACACCGCACTGCATGCGGATGCGCTCACCTTCATCCAGCACGGTCAGGGATTTCCAGTCGGAGGTCAGTGCCAGCATGATTGAATCAGTGATCGACTGGCCGGACAGGCTGGTACCTGAACCCCGGAAGCATATCGGTAACTCCAGCTCTGAAGCCAGTCGCATCAGAGTGATCATCTCCTCTTCATTCTGTACCTGCACCAGAATCTGCGGCACCAGCCGGTAAAAACTCGCATCCGTACCATAAGCAAGGGTTCTGAAGCGGTCAGTAATCAAGCGTTCTTCGGGAATGAAGGCCTGAGCCTGCTGGTAGAACTGCTGGTAAGGGGCGCTAAGCATGGTGCTCTCCGTGGATTCTGAATCGGATCCATGCAGTATAAAAAGCGTGGTATCATAAATTAATAGAAATAAAAGAAGCTGATAGTTTCCAAAAGTTTACTAATACTATTCGCATAGCATGGGTGAGGTAGTGATGCGTGTCGATGATCTGATGTTGTTTGCATCGGTGGTAAGGTTGAAATCGTTCCGGGCTGCCGCAGATCAGCGCGGTGTCGCAAGCTCTGTAGTGAGTAAGCATATATCCCGGTTGGAATCGGATCTGGGCACGCAACTGCTGCGCCGCAGTACCCGTAAACTGAATCTGACCGAAGCCGGTGAGTTGCTCTACCGACATTGTCAGCAGCTGGAGCAGAATGTGGAACTGGCCAGCGAAGAGCTGAGTGCTTATCGGTCAGAGCCGACTGGCGTTCTGCGGATTAGTGCGCCGGGTGTTTCCGGGCAGCTGTTTCTGCCTAAGGTGATCCGTCGTTATATGGCGATGTATCCGGGTGTGGAAGTGGATATGGTGATTCAGGACCGCTTTGATGATCTGATCGAGCAGGGCTTTGATCTGGCGATTCGTACCGGCACGCTGGAGGATTCCAGTCTGATCTGTAAACGACTGGTGACCTCCTGCTGGCACGCGTTCGCTTCCCCGGCTTATATCGAACGGCAGGGTACCCCTGAGTCTCTTGAACAGCTGGCGGACCATGAATGTTTGCTGTTCAGCCATCAGCAGACCGGTGAGGCTGACTGGCCCTGCATTACGCCGGATGGGGAGTCTTCTGTCAGTGTAAACGGACGGTTCCGGGCTAACTCTTTGCTGGCACTGTGTGAAGCGGCCCTGGATGGCATGGGCATCGCTTTTCTACCGCTCTATATGGTGCGCCATGAACGCGGTTCTGGCGATCTGATACCGGTACTGGAGAGTCAGCTATACAGGCGGGTAGGCATTTATGCGCTGTACCCTCAGAGCCGTTTTTTGCCACCGAAAACCCGAGCGTTTATCGAACTGCTGGAACAGATGTTTGAGCAGGAGGAAGAGCTGTTTCGGCACTGAATCTGCAACTGTATCTGATTGCGGTTGGCATTCCTGTTATGACCCGGTACCTTAAGTAAATACTGTGCAAAGGTTCATCATAACTGGCTGTTCAATGAGGGATTATGAAACAGATTCGTATTGCTATCGTTAACTATCCGCAATCTCTGCAGTCGGCGGTATATGGCCTGCAGGAACAGTTTCTGTTGGCGAATGATATCTGTGCTGATGAGGGATTGGCTCTGAGATTTGATCCGGAGCTGCTCAGTGCCAATACTCTGCCTGATGATCTGAGCTTTACCGTCGTTATTCTTCCACCCAGTATCCGTACCGATTTCTATAATCAGCCCAGTCCGTCGTTACTTAAGTGGTTGCATGAACAGCACCGACAGGGCGCGGTGATCTGCAGTGCCTGTGCCGGCGCTTTTATTCTGGCTGCCACGGGGTTACTGGAAGGGCGACCTGTAACCACTCACTGGGGGCTGGCGGAAAACTTTACCGAGAGCTATCCGGAGCTGAATCTGGATACCCGTCAGATCCTGATTGATGATGGCGATATCATCACCGCTGGTGGTCTGATGTCATGGGTGGATCTGGGGATGGAGCTGGTTTCACGTTATTCCAACAGTGCGGTGATGCGCCAGTTGGGACGTAATATGGTGGTGGATACCGGTGCCCGGCAGCAGCGCTTTTATCAGAGTTTTGCGCCTGCGCTTGATCATGGTGACAGCCGGGTACTCACTGTTCAACAGTATCTGCAGAGCCACTTTGCCGAACCGTTGACGGCAGAAAGTATGGCTGAGCAGGCGGCGGTTTCGGGTCGGACATTGTTGCGTCGCTTTGTCGCGGCGACAGGATTCAAACCGTTGGAATACCTGCAGAAATTGCGGGTACAAAAGGCCTGCGATCTTTTAGAGAGCAGTAATGATACCGTCAGCTCTATCGCTAACGCGGTGGGATACGAAGATATCACTGCTTTCCGCCGGGCTTTTCGAAAGCAGATGGGGCTTTCCCCGGCGGAGTTTCGCCGGCGTTTTACCAGCGCATCATAGGCAGAGGATTAAATGGTGCGCGTTTGATCTGCGCCCAGGTCAGCTGCATCAGCCGTTTATGAAACCCAGCATTGGGAAAAGCGGCTTTTACTTCATTGATATAGTGTTTGGGGACGTCCCATTTCACCATCCCCAGCGAGAAATCCACCAGGTCCGCCCGGCGGAATAGCTCCGCCAATGGATAACGGTCATCCCGAACCTGTCGGATCTTATGGTGCTCATCGATGATCAGAGTGATCTCATCTTCCCAGTGGGATAAACCCTCTGCTTTCAGATAGTCCTGTGCGGCGACCATCGATGGGGGCAGATAATCCACCGTCCCTTCACTCCAGATGCCGATATCATGAAACGCCGCAGCAATAATCAGTTTTTCGCGCTCCTCCCGGGTTGTCGGGTGAAGATAGAAACAGAAATGCAGCATGCGGTAGACATGGTTGCGATAGCCCTCATAGTCGGCACCGATGGTTTCCTGCCAGGGCGACAGTATCTCTTCCAGAAGAGGGATCTTTGGTTCAATGGTCATTTTCAGCTCCAGTGGATTTTTATCTATTATCCGCAGTGGGCGAATGACTGAAAAAAGCCAAAAGAGACAGATTGCGGGCTGTTTTAGACAGCTTTGTGACTAGAACGGAAGGCAAAGCCTTCCTCGCTCGATCGCATTGCGAGTAATGTTTACCAGTGGCTCGAAAAATCACAGGCGCTGTGGAGTATGAATTTACAATGTAGCGAGGCACGCCCTCGTGCCGATACGAGGGAAAGAGTAGCTCGAAAAGCCAGAAGGCCGGGGCATGCACTATCTGATCTGTCGGGTAAAGCGCTTAGTCCGGTTGCTTAGTCCAACTGCTCAGGGAGACGACTTCTTCTTTGTCTGGAACCGTTTGACGGCGATGAATCAGTAATGTCAGCAGCAAACAACTCAGCGCCGCAATGGCCAGTCCCCAGATAACCCAGAGCGTGACATCATAACCCTGCCATTGCCAGATCAGAGAACCGATGTAGGGGGAAGCCGCAAAGCAGATCAGATAGGGCAGAGCCATTGCCCCGGTGATTGCGCCGAAGTTTCTGTTACCCATTATATCCCGGGTGATCAACGGTTTAATGATAGAGATAACACCGTAACTGGCTCCCTGCAGAGCAACAAAGCCGATCAGCAGAAACAGTGCGCTGCTGGAGAAAATCAGGCACAGTGTCGCCATCCCCATCCCTGCGAAACAGGCAAGAGTAACGGTGGCGACACTGAAGCGGCTGTCAAAAGCCATCCAGACGATCCGTCCCAGTACCTGCATCGGCCCGATCATGGCAATCGCCAGAATCGCAATTGACTCATCAATCTGACGGTCTGCCAGGATCGGTAGCAGGTGATTCAGAATCACGCCATGATTAATGGTCAGCAATGAAAAACTGGCGGCTAGTAGCCAGAATGTCGGTTGCCGTAGGAAGTTATGGCTGGTTCCCCCGGCGGCAGCATAATGAGTTTCAGTGTCGGGTTTGTGCGCCGCAATCTGACGGGCTCCTATCCAGAATGCCGGGACCGCTATCAGGGCAATACTGAGCGCAAACAGCTGCACAGCAGTGTTCACATGGTAATGTCGGGCCAGGTAATCAGCCAGTGGGAAACAGATTGTGCTGGCAAAACCGGCCATCAGTGTGATCAGAGTAATGGCTCTTTTGGCATTGTCTCCAAGGTGGCGAATGATAAACGCAAAACAGGCTTCGTAAAGACAGCCAGCCATGGTCACACCGATCAGCGCCCAGATCAGATAGAACATTGTCAGGCTATTGGCATAAGGCAGGCAGAATAGTAATACGGCACCGATCAGAGCACTTAATGGCTGCATGACAGGGCCTTTACCTTTATCGATCAGCCGTCCGGCATAAGGTGCAAAGATCGCAGAGACAACCACTGCAATGGCCAGTGCCAGAGTCAGCTCGGCACGGCTCCAGCCGTAATACTCCTCCCAATGCAGCAACAATGCCGGAAACAGATAGTAAAGTGCCCCCCAGAGCAGGGTCTGGGCAGTACCGATGAGCCATACAACATTATTCATAGAGATACCTGTTAAAAATTTCAATATTTCTAGTTTTGTGGAATTATTTGCATGGTATCTGACTTTTATTATATTTCCAGAAATATGGAATTAAGTTTTTATGACAGCAGATGAGAGAAGAGACTGCTGGAAAAAACCATCTGCCAGTTTATGAGAAAGCTCTGTGTAGCTGGATCGTTACGCAAGCGTGACTTGCCCGATAGCATTACGAGCAATGCTTGTCAGTGGCTCGATAAATCAAAGGCGCTGCGGAGCATGAAACTACAATGCAGCGAGGCACGTCCTCGTGCCGATTTATTGGAAAAAAGTGGCTGGACCGTCGTGCGAGCACGACTAGCTAGACGCAGCAAAGCTGCTTGTTAGAAAAAGCGAACGTAGCTGCGGAGTTTCAAATTACAGTGTAGTGAGGCACGTCCTCGTGCCGATAAGGAATTTAGTAGTTTGTAGCTGGATCGTCTCGTAAACGAGACTCGCTCGAACGGCTGGCGAGACAGCCTTGCTAGAAAAAGCTTGACGGGGCTTGGCATTAACTCAAATACTGTTTAGCCACTAGCCACTAGCCACTAGCCACTAGCCACTAGCCACTAGCCAC
>JAOXSA010000326.1 GCA_025800245.1 Amphritea sp.
CTTCAGCGCTGGTTGATTCCATTAAATCACAGGGTCTGAAGCGTTCCGGTGATAAACAGCTGAACGAAGCTGCCCGAAAAACCATGGCGACTATCGGCGACAAGACTTATAGCGAGACGGTTGAACCAGTTTTTTTGACCCAGAGTAAAGAGCTGGCGTATTACTGGGCGCAACAGACAGTGCGAAACCGCAGTGTACGTATTGAAGGCAGCGAAGAACCTGTCGTACTGGCGGTCACCCTCTCCGAAGACTCAAACGGTTCGGTAAAGCCTGATGTAGGCGCTGCCAGCCTGCTGATGCTTAAAGAAGGTGAGCATTACCTGGCTACTCTTGCTGCTATCTATGAGCGTAACGGACTGGAAGCTCCGGCCATTGACCTGATGAAAGCGGATCGAATGGATTACCTGAACAAGCTCGGCATGGCTTACTACGATGCCGATATTGACGCTTCCTGCATCCAACTTCTGGAAGACTGATTGCTGATCCCTGTTACCAGAAGCCGTGCACCGGCTTCTGGCAACCCACTCTGTACTCTAGCCTGTGGCTGAATGATGCTGCAAATTCCTGCTGTTGATCTACCCTTCCTGTAACCTTCAATTCAGCCAGGTCCTGCTATGCAAAACCTTCTCTCTAACATTCCCGCACAACTCCCCGGCGAACTGTTCACAACCCTGCTTGAGAACAATCAACTTAAAATTGAACGGATTGTCTCCCGGGGACACCATAGTGCTGAAGGCTACTGGTATGATCAGGAT
>JAOXSA010000329.1 GCA_025800245.1 Amphritea sp.
CACCTCACCTGAAAAGGTGAGAGCTATTTTGGATTGGCCACGGCCGCAGTCAGTGCATGACATTAGATCATATTTGGGGTTAGCGTCATATTATCGTAAATTTATTAAAGGCTTTTCTCAACTAGCAAAGCCACTGACAGATCTGACAAGGCAAAAGGTCGTCTGGAGCTGGGGTGATGCCCAAGAAAACAGCTTCAAAGCGCTAAAGGTTGCTATAGCTACAGCACCTGTACTGCGCCTGCCGGATTTCGAACGTCAGTTCGTAATCACGACAGACGCCAGTGATGTAGCTATCGGGGCAATTCTCGAACAAGATTTCGGGATAGGCCTGCAGCCAATTGCGTTTTCCAGCAGGAAGCTGAATCCCACAGAAATACGCTATTCAGCGTATGAAAGGGAATTACTGGGTATTGTCTGGGCGATTGGCCAATGGAAACACTATTTCCAAGGCCATCACCCAATAGTTATCCAAACGGATCACGCCCCGCTTCGGCACCTGCCGAATCAGACGTCTGTTAACAGTAGAGTCTGGCGCTGGCTGGCGGTCCTACAAGGGTATGATGTCGATATTCGACACATACCGGGGAAAAAGAACCCCGCGGACTCGCTCAGTCGTCAGCA
>JAOXSA010000332.1 GCA_025800245.1 Amphritea sp.
CTGGCAGCAGCGCAAGCGGTGAACAGCGCAGTTCTGCGGGTGATGAGTTTGGTCATTGCGACCTCCATTCACGAAATTTCTGGATGGCTTGCCGGGAAGCATCTCTTCGAACGGCTGGCGGTGTCGACAATGCCGCCAAGGTCTCTTATTGTCTAGTAAATTAGTCGGGAATCATCATGCGTGTGACACTTCGTACACCCGGTGTTCTCGCGATAGCTATGTGCCTTTCCACACCAGCCCCCGCGCGCACCCCAGATCTTTTGCAGCAAGAGCTCTGCACAGCCATTCCAACCCATGCCTGGGAAGCAGCGCGGGCAGGAAGCGCTCAGGCGCAGTTCATGCTGGGGCATGCTTTGCTGGGTGACAGCTGCACCCAGACTGACAGCACTGTAACGGATGCGGTCAACTGGCTTAGCAAGGCTTCGGATCAGGGGCACATGGGCGCAACGCTTTATCTGGCGGTCATGTATGATGATGGCGAACATATTGCAGCAGATAACAATATGGCAGTTCAATACTACCGCCGCGCCGCACAAGCCCAGCACATTGACGCACAACATCATCTGGGATTGATTTTGACCAAAAAGGACGATGTGGTTCTGAAACAAGAGGGCCTGTTCTGGCTGGGCAGCGCCGCGTCGCAGGGCGACGATCTTTCCGCCGCAGTTCTGGGCGTGATTTATGCGCAGGGTCTGAACGGGATCGAACAGGATTACTGCATGGCGCTGGACTGGTTTGAAGCAGGATTGCTTATGGAAACCAAGATCCCGTTGATGGACTATATCCAAAACATCCCGTCTTCCAAAATCAACATGTGTCAGGAATGAACCTCGCAATGCCTCGGGCTATCAGGAATTCGTGGTGGGGATTGGTTGGGGTCTAGCGCTCGGCTTATTTACTTTATTGATTTGGTAAAGTATTTGCCAAGTGTGACTGCCACACCCCGCACCACACGTTGAACTGGGCCGCAAAAATGCGATTTCTTCTTTTGTGTCTGCTGATTTGGACAGCACCAGCTTTGGCCCACCCCCTGACGGGTGTGGAAAGCCGTGAAATCCATGTTGAAGTGGACCCGGATGATGGGGAAATCATGGTGCTTTTGCGCTTCCCGCTGTCGTTTGCCTTTGTCTCGGCCCTGGCCGGGCAAACCGATGAGGCAGTCCAATCGGCTTTTCTCACTACCGAAGGTGTTTCTGGCAGCTTCGTCTACCGGTTAAACCAATCCGCCTATGAAGACGATTACGAAGGCTTCACACAGTTCCTTCTGAAAGACTATCGCTTTGAAGCCAGGGGGCAGGAGATAGAGCCGATTATCGGGGCGGTTTCCCTGATTTCAGGCAAAGATGTGGTGATGCCCGGGGCTGGGTTGATCTCATCGCAGGCGCTTTTGGATATGTGCGCCGAGGTGCCGGGCAAAGACTATATCGGTGATATTGAGGTGGCGATGCAG
>JAOXSA010000352.1 GCA_025800245.1 Amphritea sp.
TCTGGGCACACGAAACCACCACCATGCTGTATGGTACGTTCTGTATCCTGGCCGGGGTTTATACCCATAAGCATCACGGCCATGTCCGTAGTGAAGTGATCTACAACCTGTTTTCTGAACGGGGACGGGCAGTGCTGGATCTGATCACAGGTGCTATTGGTCTGGTTGTGTTCGGGGTTTTCTTTGTCGTTACTTTCAATTTCGCTGCCGATTCCTGGGCGATTAAAGAAGTGTCTTCAAAAAGTACCTGGGCACCGATTGTGTACCCATTTAAGTCCGTGCTCCCTCTGGCCGTTGGCCTGATGATTCTGCAGAGCCTGGTTGCCTTTATCCGCAGCCTGTGTGTTGCACTGGGTGTTCAGCTGGAACCACAACACTGATTCCGGCTGTACCTCAGCCAGTACTCTGTACTCCCTGCGTCTGATCTGATCAGACAACTGATAAAACGATGAATTTCTGCGTGGCAGGCCTGATTTCAGGCTGACGGGCAACTATTGCCTGAAAACCGTGAAAACCTGCCGCAGATAACTTTCACAAAGGTGATTGTGTGTTAGATCTCGATCCTTTACTGGTAACCTCCGGCATGTTCTTCTCCATGCTGATCCTGCTGGCAATGGGGGCGCCACTGACCTGGGCGCTGCTGACTGTTGGTGTCGGCTCGGCTTATTTCATGTGGGGGCCAGCTGGTCTTGAACTGCTGGCGCTCAGTGCTTTCTCAGCTATGGATAACTTCTTGCTGGTAGCGCTGCCGATGTTTATTTTCATGGGCCTGATGCTGCAGCGTTCCGGTATTACCGATGACCTGTTCGACATGATCAATAAGCTGATGGGTGGTATTCCCGGCGGTCTGGGCATGGGTACCGTGATTATCTGTGCCATTATTGCGGCGATGGCCGGTGTATCCGGTGCTGCGACGGTGAGTCTGG
>JAOXSA010000380.1 GCA_025800245.1 Amphritea sp.
GTATGTGACCAGGCATGATACCGATCTTACACTCACCCGGAGTGATAACACCCGGGCAGTTAGGACCGATCAGGCGAACGCCCAGCTCGTCACACTTAACTTTACACTCCAGCATATCCATTACAGGAATATGCTCAGTGATACATACGATCAGCTTGATACCGCCGTTAGCAGCTTCCAGGATAGAATCCTTACAGAAAGGCGCAGGTACGTAGATAACAGATGCAGTCGCACCAGTCGCTTCAACTGCTTCAGCAACAGTGTTGAATACTGGCAGACCCAGGTGCTCAGTACCACCTTTACCCGGAGTTACACCACCCACCATCTGAGTGCCGTATGCGATAGCCTGTTCAGAGTGGAAGGTACCCTGACCACCAGTGAAACCCTGACAGATTACTTTGGTGTCTTTGTTAATCAGTACGGACATTATTATTTACCCTCCGCTGCTTTAACTGCCTGCTCGGCAGCATCAGTCAGGCTGGTAGCGGCAATGATATCCAGACCAGACTCAGACAGAAGCTGAGAACCCAGCTCTGCGTTGTTACCTTCCAGACGTACAACAACAGGTACTTCTACGCCTACTTCTTTAACTGCACCGATGATACCTTCTGCGATCAGGTCACAACGTACGATACCGCCGAAGATGTTAACCAGTACGGCTTTAACTTTGTCATCTTCCAGGATGATCTTGAACGCTTCGGTTACACGCTCTTTAGTCGCGCCGCCACCTACGTCCAGGAAGTTAGCCGGGAAACCACCGTGCAGGGATACGATATCCATAGTACCCATTGCCAGGCCCGCACCGTTAACCATGCAGCCAATGCTGCCGTCCAGAGCAACGTAGTTCAGGTCCCACTCAGCTGCACGCGCTTCACGCTCGTCTTCCTGAGATGGATCTTCCATCGCCTGCAGATCTTTGTGACGGTATACAGCATTGCCGTCAATCGCTACTTTAGCGTCCAGGCAGTGCAGGTTACCTTCTTCGGTGATAACCAGCGGGTTGATTTCCAGCAGCGCCAGGTCTTTTTCCTGGAACATTTTCGCCAGACCCAGGAAGATCTGAGTGAACTGCTTGATCTGAACGCCTTCCAGACCCAGCTTGAACGCCAGCTCACGGCCCTGGTAAGGCTGTGCACCGGTCAGCGGATCAACAGTCGCTTTCAGGATTTTTTCCGGAGTCTCTTCCGCTACAGTCTCGATCTCAACACCACCTTCGGTGGATGCCATGAATACGATACGACGAGAAGAACGGTCAACAACCGCACCCAGATACAGCTCGTTAGCGATATCAGTGCAGTCTTCTACCAGAATTTTGGAAACAGGCTGACCGTTAGCGTCAGTCTGATAGGTTACCAGGTTCTTACCCAGCCACTTAGCTGCGAATTCCTGAGCTTCAGCAGGAGAATCAACCAGCTGTACACCGCCAGCCTTACCACGGCCACCTGCGTGTACCTGAGTCTTAACAACCCACTTGTCACCACCAATTTTCTGAGCCGCTTCAGCAGCAGCCTCCGGAGTATCTACCGCGATTCCTTTAGAAACCGGCAGACCATATTCGGCAAACAGTTGTTTACCCTGGTACTCATGAAGATTCATGCTCTAATCCGTCGTTTTTTCACACTTTGAGGTCTCTGCACAGAATTATGGAGAGAATAATCTGCGCAGCTCATGCGTTACAGGTTAAAAACCACCTGCAACTGTAATCGACCGGGGAGAGCCCGGTCGAAATCTGAAATTTATAATACAGTTATCAGCGGCGTTTACGATTAGCCATATGGATAGCATGACCATCCACAGCCAGCGCTGCTTCGTGAACTGCTTCAGAAACTGTTGGGTGCGCGAATACAGTCAGCTGCAGGTCTTCTGCAGTTGAACCGAATTCCATCGCGATAGCCGCCTGAGCGATCAGCTCAGAAGCGATACCGCCAACCATGTGAACACCCAGAATGCGATCAGTCTCTTCGTCCGCGATCATCTTAACGAAACCGTCGGTATCGTTTGCAGCCATTGCACGACCGGACGCAGCAAATGGGAATTTACCCACTTTAACCTTAACGCCTTCCGCTTTCAGTTCCTGCTCAGTCTTGCCTACCCACGCCAGCTCTGGGTGAGTGTAGATGATGTTAGGAATCACATCGTAGTTCATCTGCGCGTGGTGACCAGCGATGATATCAGCAACCATGATGCCTTCTTCAGACGCTTTGTGCGCCAGCATTGGACCACGAACAGAGTCACCGATCGCGTATACGCCTGGCGCTTCAGTACGGCACTGACCGTCAACGAAGATGAAACCGCGCTCATCCAGCTTAACACCGGAATCGTCAGCCAGCAGACCCTGAGTCTGTGGACGACGACCAACCGCTACGATCAGCTTGTCGACTACCAGCTCCTGCTCGCCATTAGCATCGGTGTACTTAACAGTCACTTCGTTGCCGTTGATCTCAGTACCGGTGCAACGAGCGCCCAGTTTGATATCCAGCTTCTGTTTCTTGAAGATCTTCGCTGCCTCTTTAGCAACGTCTTTGTCTGCCAGCGCCAGGAAGTCATCCATCGCTTCCAGAACAGTTACTTCAGTACCCAGGCGCGCCCATACAGAGCCCATTTCCAGGCCGATAACGCCAGCACCGATAACACCCAGACGCTTAGGCGTCTCATCGATGTTCAGTGCACCTTCGTTATCCAGGATCAGACCTTCAGTCAGAGGTGCTGGCGGAATTTCCACCGGTACAGAACCGGACGCCAGAATCACGTTTTCTGCATCATGAACAGTTGCAGTACCATCTGCAGCAGTTACCTGAACCTGCTTATTCGCCAGCAGCTTACCCATACCCTGAAGCAGAGTAACGCCGTTTGCCTTGAACAGACCTGCGATACCACCGGTCAGGTTAGAAACGATCTTGTCCTTACGGGCAACCATCTGCTTAACATCCATGGAGACTTCGCCAGTCTGGATGCCGTGCACGTCTGCGTGCTGAGCGTTGTGGAACTGATGCGTCGATTCCAGCAGCGCCTTGGAAGGGATACAACCCACGTTCAGACAGGTACCACCCAGAACCGCTGCACCTTTGTCATCAACCCACTTCTCTACACAAGCAGTTTTCAGACCCAGCTGTGCAGCGCGGATAGCAGCCACATAACCACCAGGACCCGCACCGATTACAATTACGTCAAACTTATCAGACATTTATTTACCTACCTATGATTCTGAAGCCGCTGCAAGCAGCGGCCTTAATTCTTTCTTGTAACGGACGACTTTTAGACTTCCAGCAGCATACGTGCAGGATCTTCCAGAAGGTCTTTGATAGTCACGAGGAATTGTACCGCTTCCTTGCCGTCAATCATACGGTGGTCGTAAGAAAGCGCCAGATACATCATTGGCAGAATCTCAACCTGACCGTTGACAGCCATTGGACGCTCCTGGATCTTGTGCATACCCAGGATTGCAGTCTGAGGCGGGTTCAGAATCGGAGTAGACATCAGGGATCCGAATACACCACCGTTAGTGATGGTGAACGTACCGCCCTGCATATCATCCATACCCAGCTTGCCTTCACGGCCACGCTTACCGAAGTCAGCAATGGTCGCTTCAACATCTGCCAGGCTCATTGCGTCAGTATCACGCAGCACTGGTACCATCAGGCCACGGTCGGTAGAAACCGCAACACCGATATCCTGGTAACCGTGGTAAACCATATCGTTACCGTCGATAGAGGCGTTTACAGCCGGGAATTTCTTCAGTGCTTCAGTGGCCGCTTTAACGAAGAAAGACATGAAGCCCAGACGGGTGCCGTTGTGAGTCTTTTCAAACAGGTCTTTGTACTGCTTACGCAGTTCCATAACCGGCTTCATGTTCACTTCATTATAGGTAGTCAGCATTGCAGCGTTCTGCTGAGCTTCAACCAGACGCTTAGCGATAGTTGCACGCAGACGGGTCATTGGTACACGCTTCTCAACGCGATCACCGGAAGCGATGTTCAGCGCTGCTGCATTGTCGACCTTAACCGGCGCAGCAGGTGCTGCAGCTGGCTTGTTCTTCAGGAAGTTAACAACGTCTTCCTTAGTGATGCCGCCGTTTTTGCCGGTACCCGGAATCTGACCTGCATCCAGACCATTTTCTTCGATCAGCTTACGTGCAGCAGGACCAACTTTTTCAGCGTCAGTTGCCGCAGCAGAGTCTGCCGCTGCCGGCGCTTCAGCCGCTGCTGGTGCAGGTGCTGCAGCTGCTGCACCCGCTTCGAAGGTTGCCAGCACTTCTTCGCTCAGTACGGTATCGCCTTCGCCTTTAATGATCTCTTTGATCACACCGTCAGCCGGTGCAACGACTTCCAGTACTACTTTGTCAGTTTCAATATCAACGATCAGCTCGTCAGTAGAACAAGCTTCACCTGGCTGTTTGTGCCAGGTAGCCACAGTACCGTCGGCTACGGATTCAGGGAATGTTGGCGTTTTGATTTCGATTGACATGTCTTTTCCTTTCTCAGTGCTACTAACAGGCGTGTTGTTTCGGGCCTGTTAGCCATTGATTGCTTCGTTAACCAGTTTTTCCTGCTGCTCAAGGTGTACAGAGATGTAACCTACTGCAGGGGCTGCGGCGTGTGGACGACCCACACCTTCCAGATGAATCTTGTCGTTGTGGCGAGCCAGCGCGTGACGCATGTGGTGCTGCGAGCAGTACCATGCACCCTGGTTCATTGGCTCTTCCTGACACCAGACAACGGATTCCAGGTTAGTGTATTGCTTGATCGCATCGAACATCTGCTGTTCCGGGAATGGATACAGCTGCTCAATACGGACAATCGCAACATCGTCTTTTTCCAGTTCTGCACGGCGGTTATACAGATCATAATAAACCTTGCCGCTACACAGGATCAGACGCTTAACCTTAGCCGGATCAAGCTGATCAGTTTCAGCGATCACTGGCTGGAAGCTGCCTTCTGCCAACTCTTCCAGAGAAGAAACTGCCTGCTTATGACGCAGCAGACTCTTCGGCGACATGACCACCAGTGGCTTACGCAATGGGCGTACGACCTGGCGACGCATCAGGTGGAAAATCTGAGCAGGCGTGGTTGGTACACAAACCTGAATGTTATGTTCAGCACACAGCTGCAGGTAACGCTCCAGACGCGCTGAAGAGTGCTCTGGCCCCTGACCTTCAAAACCGTGAGGCAGCAGCATGGTCAGACCACACAGACGAGCCCACTTGTGCTCACCGGAGGTGATGAACTGGTCAATTACTACCTGCGCTCCGTTGGCGAAATCACCAAACTGTGCTTCCCAGATAACCAGCGCATTCGGCATGGTTGTGGCGTAACCGTATTCAAATGCCAGTACTGCTTCTTCAGACAAGAAAGAATCGTGCATGGTCAGCGCAGGCTGATCCGCTGCAATGTTCTTCAGAGGCTCATATACGGAAGCATTTTTCTGATCATGCAGTACTGCATGACGGTGAGAGAACGTACCACGGCCAACGTCCTGACCGGTAATACGTACCGGGTAACCTTCAGCCAGAATCGAAGCATACGCCAGTGATTCAGCCATACCCCAGTTCAGCTCCATTGCGCCAACCGCCATACGCTTGCGGTCGTCATAGATCTTCTGAACCTGACGCTGCACCTGGAACCCTTCTGGTACTTCACAGATCTTAGTTCCCAGCTCTTGCAGCAGTTTGATATCAACACGGGTGTCACAATCAAACGACCACTTGTGGCCCAGGTAAGGCGTCCAGTCAACGAACAGTTCCTGGTTAGGCTCTTTCACCAGCGCATGGCTTACGTGATTGCCCTCTTCCAGATCGCGACGGTAATCCTGCTCCATCTGTTTGGATTGCTCAGGCGAGATAACACCTTCTGCAATCAGCTGCTGAGAGTACAGATCACGGGTAGTTTTCTGAACTTTGATCTGCTTGTACATCAGCGGCTGAGTACCGGATGGTTCATCCGCCTCGTTGTGACCACGACGACGGTAGCAAACCAGATCAATAACAACGTCTTTCTTGAATTCGGTACGGTAATCAACTGCCAGCTGAGTAACAAAGCGTACCGCTTCCGGATCATCTCCGTTAACGTGGAAGATCGGCGCCTGAACCATCTTAGCGATGTCAGTACAGTACTCAGAGGAACGGGAGTCTTCCAGCTTGTTGGTGGTAAAGCCAACCTGGTTGTTCACCACGATATGGATCGTACCACCGGTTTTGTAAGCACGGGTCTGGGACATCTGGAATGTCTCCATCACCACACCCTGACCCGCAAATGCCTGATCACCGTGGATATTCACCGGTACAACCGTATTGCCCAGTGGGTCATCACGACGATCCTGACGGGCACGTACAGAACCTTCAACTACTGGTGCAGCAATCTCCAGGTGCGACGGGTTAAACGCCATCGCCAGGTGAACCTCACCGCCAGCTGTCATTACGTTGGATGAGAAGCCCTGGTGGTATTTCACGTCACCGGAGGTTTCCAGCGTTTTCTTACCTTCGAATTCACCGAACAGTTCCGCCGGGTTTTTACCGAAGATATTCACCAGAGTATTCAGACGACCACGGTGAGCCATGCCAATCACGACTTCACGGGCGCCCTGCTTACCGGCACGCTGAATCAGAGTATTCAGGGAAACGATCATTGACTCGCCGCCTTCCAGACCGAAACGCTTAGCGCCGGCAAAACGGGAGCCCAGGTATTTTTCCAGACCTTCAGCGGCAGTCAGGCGCTCCAGCACCATCATTTTCTTCTCAACATCCACAACAGGATGCGAGCGAACCGGCTCAAGGCGGGACTGAATCCAGCGTTTTTCCTGAGTATCTACAATATGCATGTACTCAGCACCTACTGTTGTACAGTAAGTTTTACGCAGATCATCCAGAATTTCTTTCAGCGTCGCTTCTTCCGTTCCGAAGAACAGAGAGCCCAGCTGAAATTTTGTATCGTAATCAGCTTCAGACAGTTCGTGGAAGCGCGGGTCCAGATCAGGCACCGGCTCACGCTGCATCAGATTCAGCGGATCGATATCTGCTGCCTGATGACCACGTACCCGATACGCGTTGATCATCCGCAGGACACGAATCTGCTTCTTCTCATGCTCTGAGCTTACACTGCTGGCTGCAACCGGTGCCGCACGGCGCTGGTTCTTGGCCAGATAAAGGAAATGTTCCTGAACGGTAGAATGCGGAACATCCTGGCTCAGGTTATCGCCGACTTTAGGGAGCCGGTCAAATTCTTCACGCCACTCCTGAGGAATCGCGTTGGGGTCCATCAGATAGGTTTCATATAGCTGCTCGATGTAAGAAAGGTTGCCACCATACAGGTGGGCGTTCTTCCACATCAGCTCCATTATGCCTTCTTGCATTCTTGATCACCCTGGCTCAGGGGACGTTCACCGGATTCAGGATGCACCACGTCCTGACCGACTGGTCTTGAGACCTTTCCCCTGTTTAGTTACCGATTATTATTTATCACGCATATCCCCTGATAGAGGTACAGGGCATACGGGACGTGATTCTACGCCTTTTCCGACGTCGTTTACACATCTAATGCAGGTGAATTCTAAAAAGATTCTCCTGAATGAGATATAAGTCTTTTGACTAGTATGAAACAGCCAAAAAAAACGGCTCCCGAAGGAGCCGTCGATACATCAGGTTGCCTGAGAAAGCAACATGTTGCGGATTTTGCCGATTGCCTTGGTCGGGTTAAGACCCTTAGGGCAAACGCTGACGCAGTTCATGATTCCGTGGCAACGGAACACACTGAACGGATCATCCAGATCAGCCAGACGCTCTGCGGTTGCTGTATCACGACTATCCGCCAGGAAGCGGTAAGCCTGCAGCAGACCGGATGGACCGATAAACTTATCAGGATTCCACCAGAACGAAGGACAGGAAGTCGAACAGCATGCACACAGAATACACTCGTACAGACCATCCAGCTCCGCACGCTCTTCTGGCGATTGCAGACGCTCGATTGCCGGCGCAGGCGTATTGTTGATCAGGAACGGCTTGATCTTTTCGTACTGCTTGTAGAACTGAGCCATATCCACAACCAGGTCACGGATAACCGGCAGACCTGGCAGCGGGCGCAGGACCAGTTTATCGTTTTCTACAACTTCAGACAGCGGCGTGATACACGCCAGACCGTTCTTACCGTTCATGTTCATACCGTCAGAGCCGCAAACACCCTCACGGCAGGAGCGACGGTAACCCAGAGTCGAATCCTTATCCTTCAGCAGCTGAAGCAGATCCAGAACCATGATGTCTTTACCGCCCGGGATATCAATATGGATATCCTGCATGTAAGGCGCATCATCTGTCTCAGGATTATAGCGATATACACTTACTAGCATCGTAACAACCCCTTAATAAGTACGTACTTTTGGTGGGAATGCCTCAACTGTCTTAGGAGCAAAGTTGACATCACGTTTGGTGATCTCTTTTGTCTCCGGCAGATACAGTGAGTGGCACAGCCAGTTTTCGTCATCACGCTCGGTGAAGTCGTTACGCGCGTGAGCACCACGACTTTCCTTACGGGTAACAGCAGCAATCGCAGTCGCCTCTGCTACTTCCATCAGGTTTTCAAGCTCCAGCGCTTCGATACGCGCGGTGTTGAACGCCATGGACTTGTCTTCCAGATGCACATTCTCGATACGCTTACGAATGTCTTTCAGCATCTCCAGACCTTTCTCCATGCTCTCGCCTTCACGGAATACACCGAAGTACAGCTGCATAGTCTTCTGCAGTTCAGCACGAACCTCAGAAACGCTTTCACCACCAGTAGAGTTGTTCAGACGATTCAGACGCGCCATAGCACGTTCGATATCGGCCTCTGTTGCATCAGCAACGGTGTAGCCTTCAGCCATCTGCTGCTCAATCTGGATACCTGCTGCACGACCGAATACCACCAGGTCAAGCAGAGAGTTACCACCCAGACGGTTTGCGCCGTGTACAGATACACAGGCAACCTCACCGCAGGCAAACAGACCATCAACGATAGTATCTTTGCCTTCAGCGTCGCGACCGATAGCCTGGCCACCGATATTCGTTGCAACACCACCCATCATATAGTGACAGGTTGGTACAACCGGAACAGGCTCTTTAACAGGGTCAGCATGGGCAAACGTCTTAGACAGTTCGCAGATACCCGGCAGACGGGACTGAAGAACCTCTTCACCCAGGTGATCCAGCTTCAGGAATACGTGATCGCCGTCTTCACCGCAACCACGACCCGCCAGGATCTCAAGAACCATAGAGCGGGCCACAACGTCACGACCTGCAAGGTCTTTCGCGTTAGGCGCATAGCGCTCCATGAAACGTTCGCCGTCTTTGTTGACCAGGTAACCACCCTCACCACGGCAACCTTCAGTTACCAGTACACCCGCACCAGCAATACCGGTTGGGTGGAACTGCCACATCTCCATATCCTGCGCCGGCACACCTGCACGCAGAGACATACCCATACCGTCACCGGTATTGATCAGGGCGTTCGTAGTAGACTGATAGATACGGCCTGCACCGCCTGTTGCCAGAACAGTTGCTTTCGCCTTAACGTAAACAGTTTCACCGGTTTCGATGCAGATAGCGATAACACCTACTACAGCGTCATCAGCATTCTTAACCAGGTCAACGGCGTACCATTCGTTCAGGAACGTTGTACCGGCTTTCATATTCGCCTGATACAGCGTGTGCAGCAGTGCGTGACCGGTACGGTCAGCTGCAGCACAGGTACGGGCAGCCTGACCACCTTCACCGAAGTTCTTGGACTGACCACCAAAAGGACGCTGATAGATACGACCTTCTTCAGTACGGGAGAACGGCAGACCCATGTGGTCCAGTTCGAATACCGCCTGAGGGCCTACAGAACACATATACTCGATAGCGTCCTGGTCACCGATATAATCGGAGCCCTTAACGGTATCGTACATGTGCCAGCGCCAGTCATCATTTGGATCCGCACTCGCAATCGCACAGGTAATACCGCCCTGAGCGGACACAGTGTGCGAACGGGTTGGAAATACTTTAGTAATACACGCGGTATTCAGGCCACCCTGGGCCAGCTGCAGTGCCGCACGCATACCTGCGCCGCCACCACCGATTACAATACCGTCAAATGTCAGTGTACGTAGCTTGCTGCTCATCTTACACACCCCACAGAATCTGAATACCCCAAACGACGTAGATAAACGTCAGGAGACCACAAGCTGACTGGAACAGGAAACGCATGCCGGTTGGCTTAATGTAGTCAGTAGAGATAGACCACATACCGATCCATGCGTGAGCCGCCAGAGATAACAGCGCCAGCAGCGTAAAGATACGCATCGCGGTGCACTCAAACAGCTCTTTCCACTGCTGATAATCCAGTTCCGGATTAAACAGCATGTATCCCATCATAAAGATGGTGTAAGCAAGCAATACGCCAGCAGTAACACGCTGGATCATCCAGTCGTA
This sequence comes from Amphritea sp., assembly GCA_025800245.1. Classification (GTDB taxonomy): domain Bacteria; phylum Pseudomonadota; class Gammaproteobacteria; order Pseudomonadales; family Balneatricaceae; genus Amphritea. The sequence continues at coordinate 10,433 of JAOXSA010000380.1, forward strand.
CAGACCACTGCGGCCAAAGCTAGTAATTGAAGTTACCATATCCACACTCCTGCCAGCAGAATTGAAACTACAGAGATCGCCAGAGTAATCTTGGCTGCTTTCTGTCCGCTTTCCAGCTCCTCACAATGACCAAAATCCATAACCAGATGTTTGATACCGGCGAAGAAGTGATACAGCAACGCTGAAACCAGTCCCCATGCGATCAGCCTCGCGAAGAAGCTCTCTGTCAGCATCTGTGCAGCGTCATTAAAACCCTGCTCAGATTCCAGAGACATGCCAAGTGCATAAAGCATGAATACCGCACCAAAGAACAGTGCGAGTCCAGTGACTCGATGCAGAATGGATGTGATAGCCGGAAGTGGCTGCTTAATAGTTCGTAGATCTAAGTTTACGGGTCTTTTCTTGTTCACGGCTCTTGTTCACACTTATTTTAAGCCCGGTTGCAGGGCTAGGTTGTTAACGGTAGTGTTCAAAGACAAAGATAAGTACCTCGGTCCAGCGCCCACACCTTCCCGAAATTACAGGTGCAAGCTGGGACGGGAGTATACCAGCAAATCCCCACAATTCAATTAATCAGCAGCCCGTCTAAGCCTATTGTCTAGTGCAGCAATCAGCATTTGATAATGATCACACACTGATTACAACTAAATGATTATTCAGCTGATTTACCATTCTTGATAAACCTTCACACCACATGCTGCATTGCAGTAAAAGCGGGCCGGTTTGAATTGACAAACCGGCTCAACTCTCTATAGTGTCTGGGTCCTATTACAAGCTAAGACGCTTAGATTGTGACTAATATTTGATGACAGAACCGTGCGGTCCGTTTGGCAGGATTGTCTACAGTTCCCTGTATAATCAACGGTTCGGTCACCTATAATTAATAAAGTCATTCAGATAAACAGAAATGATAGGAGCCTCTAATGGCTGACAAGAAAGCACGCTTAACAGTCGACGGCATCGACGAAGTCATTGAACTACCGGTTTACTCGGGTACAACCGGCCCTGACGTTGTTGATGTACGCGCTTTGACTGGTAAAGGTCTGTTCACCTACGATCCTGGTTTTGTGTCAACGGCAGCCTGCGACTCCGCAATCACTTACATTGATGGCGGCAACGGCGTTCTGCTGCACGGCGGTTATCCGATCGAACAGCTGGCTGAACACTCTGATTACCTGGAAGTTTGTTACCTGCTTCTCAACGGCGAACTGCCGACTGCAGAGCAGAAAGAGAAGTTCGTAAATACTGTTAAGAACCACACTATGGTTCACGAACAGATGACTCACTTCTTCAACGGCTTCCGTCGTGATGCTCACCCAATGGCAATCATGGTTGCAGTTGTGGGCGCACTGTCTGCGTTCTACCACGACTCTCTGGATATCGACGACGCTCACCACCGTGAAGTGTGCGCATACCGTCTGATCGCCAAGATGCCGACTATTGCGGCAATGTGCTACAAGTACAGCATCGGCCAGCCATTCCAGTATCCACGTAATGATCTGGACTACGCTGATAACTTCCTGCAGATGATGTTCGGCAACCCATGCCAGGATTACGTAACCAATCCTGTACTGGCCAAAGCAATGGACAAAATCTTCCTGCTGCACGCCGATCACGAACAGAACGCATCTACTTCCACAGTACGTCTGGCCGGTTCCTCCGGTGCTAACCCATTTGCATGTATCGCATCCGGTATCGCTGCGCTGTGGGGCCCTGCTCACGGTGGTGCAAACGAAGCTGTGCTGACCATGCTGGAAGAGATTGGCGACGAAGCGAACATTGATGACTTCATCAAGCGCGCTAAAGACCCTAACGACTCTTTCCGTCTGATGGGCTTCGGTCACCGCGTCTACCGTAACTTCGACCCTCGTGCGAAAGTTATGAAGCAGACCTGTGACGAAGTACTGGCTGAACTGGGTATTGAGGACGAGCCGCTGCTGAAGATTGCCAAGCGTCTGGAGCAGATTGCACTGGAAGACGAATACTTCGTTGAGCGTAAACTGTACCCGAATGTTGATTTCTACTCCGGTATCATCCTGAAAGCGATCGGCATCCCGACCAACATGTTTACCGTGATCTTCGCGCTGTCCCGTACTATCGGCTGGATCTCCCACTGGAGCGAATTCCACAGCAGCCCGAACAAGATCGGTCGCCCACGTCAGCTGTACACTGGCCCGACCAAACGCGACTATCCTGCCAAGTAATTTCTTGCAGATACAGAAAAGGCCGCTATGCGGCCTTTTTTTCGTTTAACGCACCGTCACAGATACCGCCCTGAGCATATCCGCCAGCACTTCTGCAGAATTCAATCCCGGCTTGCACCGGAGCCAGCAGAACACATTTGGCAATGCCGGCAACCCCAACCGCTCACCCACCAATTCCGTACCTGCCGAGGCAGCACTCTGAGGGCGCGGCGTGACCGCCAAACCACTCCTCACTGCCGCCATCACCCCCTGAAAACTGGAGGAGGTATAGACAACCTTTCTGGACACTTCTGCGCTATCCAGCGCAGCCAAACCCGCCTGTCGAAACTGACACTGACCATTAATCATCGCCAGGGGTAGCTCTCTATGACCACCCCACTCCCAGGCTTCAGCGCCTATCCACGCCAGCGGCTCAAGCTTCAGCAGCTCCCCTCTGCCATCCAGTTCAGCCAGACTCAATGTCAGAACCAGATCAAACTCCCCCCGATCATATGCAGCGTTAAGATCAGGACTGTAACCTGTCTCAACATTAATTCTTGCGCAAGGGTGGGAACGACAGAAACTGGCGAGCACCTCCGGAATCACCTCATCAGCTACCCCCTGAGATACTCCGATCCGGATCTCATTCACGGCATGAGTAAACTGCAGCGAACTGAGGGCATCATCCTGTAGCGCCAGTATCCGCCGCGCATACCCCAGAAACATCTCCCCCGCACTTGTTAACTGACGCTTCCTGCCCTGCGCCTGAAACAGACTTACCCCCACCTCATTTTCAAGTTTCCTGATCTGCTGACTGACAGTTGACTGCGTCTTATGCAGCTTTTCAGATGCGCGGATAAAACCATCATATTCAACCACAGCAATGAAAGTTCTCAGCAACTCACTGGAGATATTGGGGTAACTCATTGGCAGCCCTTTAAACCCAAGTTTCAATCGTACATAGCGATCAAAAAGAACACTATTAATCGTTATTAATAATCTTAAAAGCTATTTAACCTTATCGTCAAACCTATTTCAAAGCCGAGAAACCGGAGCTTACAGTGGATAGATATTACAAGGGCAGCACTATCTCTACAGAGCCAGAAAATACGATCAGAAGGTGTGCAGATGGCAGCATCGATAGCGCCTGGTACATCACCAGAGGGCGGGCTGAAAGAGGCATTGCAGCCTTGATACTGATACAGAAATTGTGTCAGATTTTCTTGCACGCGAAGAGCAGGCTATCACAGATACTGAGAAAGCACGCACAGAAAAGCGCTAAAGCAAACTTTACAACATGCAAATCGCTCACCCCACCTTTTAGGCATCAGCATGAACAGGATCTAAGCTGAATCTGTAACACGTCGAACCAACGCTAACACGAGATTACAGACCATGAGACTCCCACACCCCCTCTATGAAGGTCTCCCTTATCTGTATCTGGCCAGCGGTCTGGCAGTCATTCTGGCCGATATCGGAGCCCAGCTTAATCTTTTTCTGGGTCTTGTACTTTACATCACTGGCAGCCTGGTCTGGATTACCCGATCAAACGCAAGGCGCAGAGATCGCTATCAGCAGAGAGTCGAACTGGCCAGACAACGCAGGAGCATTCACAGCAGCTACTCGCCGCAATGGCTCTATGAAGAACAACCTTTTATATACATTCTGGCAGCGCTGGCGTGTCTGATTTACGTCGACCACGTTCTGGCTATCATCAGCGCCGCTTTATTCCTGAGCGCCAGCCTGTTCGTCTTCTGCGCCAGAATCCAGCATCGCAAGCAGCACCTGCCTGCAAGCTGAACATATAAAAAAGCCGGGCAATGCCCGGCTTTTTTAATCAATCATCGATCAGTCGTTAGACGTTGATTCAATCTTATGGATCGACAGGTCTGCACCGTTAAACTCTTCCTCTTCATCAAGACGCAGCCCCATCATCGCCTTAACAACACCGTACACCAACACTCCACCGATCACAGCGACAGCAATACCCATCAGAGTGCCCACAACCTGAGTAGTAAGGCTAACCCCACCCAGACCACCCAGCGCGGAAGAACCGAAGATACCTGCAGCGATACCACCCCAGGCACCACAAAGGCCGTGCAGCGGCCACACACCCAGCACATCATCGATCTTCCAACGGTTCTGAACAATGGTAAACATCCAGACAAACAGACCACCCGCGACTGCACCAATTACCAGCGCACCAATCGGGTGCACAATATCAGAACCCGCACAGATCGCCACCAGACCCGCCAGCGGGCCGTTGTGAATAAAGCCCGGGTCATTCTTACCCAGCAGTAGCGAAGCGATAATACCGCCCACCATCGCCATCAGACTGTTCACAGCCACCAAACCGGAAATACCGTCCAGAGTCTGAGCAGACATCACATTGAAGCCAAACCAGCCGATACAGAGAATCCATGCACCCAGCGCCAGGAATGGGATATTAGACGGGGGAAAAGCAACCAGACGACCACCCTTATAACGCCCTTTCCGGATACCCAGCATTACCACGGCCACCAGACCTAACCAGCCCCCAACACCGTGCACAACAACAGAACCGGCAAAGTCATGAAAAGGAGCTCCGAATGTGCTTTCCATCCAGTCCTGAATACCGAAATTGCCGTTCAGATCGGACGAGCGTCGTGTAGGG
>JAOXSA010000389.1 GCA_025800245.1 Amphritea sp.
GCTGCTACCTGAGATGGTGCTGGTGCTGTTGATGGTGCAACTGCAGGCGATGAACGGCTCTTTGGCTTCAAAGTCAAAAGCTTCGGCTGCGGTCGCAAACTTCCAGCCTCACGAGACACCGGAGCACTCAACGAAAAAGCATCCTCAATGTTCGTGTCTGGCACCACCACCTGCTCAGCAACGATCTCAACCTCGCTATCCGACAACTGAGATTCAGGTTCCCAGCTCGACGGCGTATAGAGAGGGCGGGATTGGCCTCCAGCGTGAACTACTGGGATCTGCGAAGGATCCACACCAGTCTGTTCACTCTGAAAGCGAATCCACGCTTCTCTCTTCCTTTTTGCTGCAGCCCCTCCCCGGATTCCCCGGGTACCCCTCGTTCCCCACTGCCCTTCAAACTCACGTCTAGGGTCCGGGGAATCCGGGGATCGACCGCTCATTCGCAGATGTCGAGGTTGATGACGAATACCACACAAAAATTGCAAGTTCCGTTTCCCCGACCAACTGCACTGTAAATACCAACCGCTCAAGATACGAAAATCCGGTTAAAGACCCAACGTTCAAGATACGATTGTAGTTGTAACTGTTGTTGTAAACCACTTCAAGATCCGAAAACCCGTTTAAGATCCCGCGTTCAAGAAGCGATTGTTGACGAGTCAAATACGGCTGATAACCA
>JAOXSA010000422.1 GCA_025800245.1 Amphritea sp.
ACCGCGGTGATCGGGTCAGCGCTCAGCAGCGCTTTCTCATCCAGTACTTTGGCTTCTTCACGGGTCACAATCGGTGAGCGGCGGTCATCGCCAAACTCTTTGGCATCGGCCTTCAGCTCATCTTTGATCAGCTTGCGCATCAGCTTGTCGGAGCCCAGCGTCTGTTCCAGGTATTTACGCTCTTCGTTCAGCTCATCCATCTCGCCGCGGATCTTGATCTCTTCCAGCTTGGCTAACTGGCGCAGGCGGATTTCCAGTATCGCTTCAGCCTGGATTTCGGTGATTCCGAACCGTTCCATCATCACCTGTTTAGGCTGATCTTCGGTGCGGATAATCTCGATCACCTCGTCGATATTGAGGTAGGCTACCATCAGACCTTCAAGGATGTGGAGGCGGGCCAGCACTTTATCCAGACGGTACTGCAGACGGCGGCGCACGGTCTCAGTACGATAGGTCAGCCACTCGGTCAGAATCTGCTTCAGATCCTTCACCTGCGGACGACCGTCGATACCGATCATGTTCATGTTGACCCGGTAGGTGCGCTCCAGATCAGTACTGGCAAACAGATGCGCCATCAGCTGCTCAACGTCAACCCGGTTAGAACGGGGCACAATTACCAGACGGGTCGGATTCTCATGATCCGATTCATCCCGCAGATCCGACACCATCGGCAGCTTCTTCTGCTGCATCTGCTGGGCGATCTGTTCCAGAATCTTGGCACCGGAGACCTGATGCGGCAGCGCGGTGATCACAATATCGCCCTGCTCACGGGTATAAACAGCGCGCATCCGCAGGCTGCCTTTACCGGTCTCGTACATCTTGCGCAATTCATGGCGCGGCGTGATCAGCTCGGCATCGGTTGGCATATCCGGCCCCGGCATGATCTCGCACAGTTCCTCAATACCGGTGCTCGGCTTATTCAGCAGTTGGATACAGGCCTGAGTCACTTCGCGCAGATTGTGCGGCGGAATATCGGTAGCCATACCCACCGCGATACCGGTGGTGCCGTTAAGCAGAATATTCGGCAGTCGCGCCGGCAGTGTCAGCGGCTCTTTAAGGGTGCCATCAAAGTTAGGCCCCCACTCAACGGTACCCTGCCCCACCTCTTTCAGCAGCACTTCGGCGTATTTGGCCAGCTTGGCTTCGGTGTAACGCATCGCCGCGAAGGATTTCGGATCGTCCGGCGAACCCCAGTTACCCTGACCATCGATCAGCGGATAACGGTAGGAAAACGGCTGCGCCATCAGCACCATCGCTTCGTAACAGGCGCTGTCACCGTGGGGGTGGAATTTACCCAGCACGTCACCCACAGTACGGGCAGACTTCTTATGCTTGGCGGTGGATTTCAGCCCCAATTCGGACATCGCGTAAACAATACGACGCTGTACCGGCTTCAGGCCGTCACCGATATTCGGCAGGGCCCGGTCGAGGATGACGTACATGGAGTAATCCAGATACGCCTTCTCGGTATATTCTTTTAATGACAGGCGTTCTACGCCCTCGTCGATATGTACGGTTCCGCTCATGCTTTGTTCCTGAACCTAAATATTCTGAGGCAGCCTTAAACCTCTGCCAGATTGCCCTTGGTTTCCAGCCACTCTTTACGGTCAGAAGAGCGCTTCTTCGCCAGCAGCATATCCATCACTTCGTTGGTGCCATCACCCGGTTCGACGGTCAGTTGTACCAGTCGACGGGTATCGCGGGACATAGTGGTCTCACGCAGTTGCAGCGGGTTCATCTCACCCAGACCCTTGAAGCGCTGCACGCCGATCTTAGCGTTCTTACGCTCCGCTTTAATCCGCTCAATAATGCCGTCTTTTTCGTCATCATCCAGCGCATAGTGCACGTCTTTCGCCACGTCGATACGGTACAGCGGCGGCATCGCCACATAGACATGGCCCGCACTCACCAACGGCTTGAAGTGGCGCACAAACAGCGCGCACAGCAGGGTGGCGATATGCAGACCATCAGAGTCCGCATCGGCGAGGATGCAGACCTTGCCGTAACGCAGGCCATCGAAGTTATCAGAACCCGGTTCAACACCGATCGCCACGGAGATATCGTGAACTTCCTGAGACGCCAGCACTTCGCCCGGCTCCACTTCCCAGGTATTGAGGATCTTACCCCGCAGCGGCATCACCGCCTGATACTCACGATCACGGGCCTGCTTCGCAGAACCACCTGCAGAATCACCCTCCACCAGGAACAGTTCGCCGTCCATCGCCTCGGCGCCGGAACAGTCTGCCAGTTTACCGGGAAGCGCAGGCCCCTGAGTGACCTTCTTACGCACCACCTTCTTGTTGGAACGCAAGCGCTTCTGGGCATGGCTGATCACCAGCTCGGCGAGCTTCTCACCGTCTTCAACATGACGGTTGAGCCACAGGCTGAAAGCGTCTTTCGCCGCACCGGACACAAATGCCGCAATATGGCGGGATGACAGACGCTCTTTGGTCTGACCGGAGAACTGCGGATCCTGCATCTTCACCGACAGGATATAGCAGCAGCGCTCCCAGATATCTTCAGCACTGATCTTCACACCGCGGGGCAACAGGTTGCGGAATTCACAGAATTCGCGCATCGCTTCCAGCAAGCCGGTGCGCAGACCGTTAACATGGGTACCACCCTGAGCGGTAGGAATCAGGTTAACGTAGCTTTCGCAGGTCAGATCACCACCTTCCGGCAGCCACTGCAGCGCTACATCCATAGCGTCAATTTCGCCCTGCAGAGATGCAGTAAACGGCTCTTCCGGCAGGGTTTCAAAGACCTGAGTGGTGCCCTTGAGGTAATCTACCAGCCCGTCTTCGTAGTACCACTCCTCTTTCTCTTTGGTGGCACCCGAAGCATCAGTAAAGGTGACTTTCAGACCAGAGCAGAGCACCGCTTTAGCCCGCAGCATATGCTTGAGTTTGGTCAGGTTGAACTTGGCATTGTCGAAATACTGCGGATCAACAAGGAAGCGCACTTCGGTACCGGTATTACGTTGACCGCAGCTGTCGATAATCTCCAGTTCGGAGACTTTCTCGCCATCGGCATAGGTCATGCGGTAGACGTTACCACCACGACGGATAGTCACTTCCAGCAGTTTCGACAGGGCGTTCACCACCGACACACCCACACCGTGCAGACCACCGGAGTAGTTATAGTTATCGTTGGAGAACTTACCACCGGCATGCAGGCGGGTCAGGATCAGCTCAACGCCACTGACACCCTCTTCCGGATGGATATCCACCGGCATACCGCGACCATTATCACGGACGCTGATTGCGCCATCTTTGTGCAGGGTGACGTCCATCTGCGTGGCGTGTCCGGCCAGCGCTTCATCGACACTGTTATCGATTACTTCCTGAGCCAGATGGTTAGGCCGGTCGGTCTCGGTATACATACCGGGACGACGGCGTACCGGGTCTAAGCCGCTCAGTACCTCTATCGCATCAGCGTTATAATTGGTCATCAGATTTTCTCGCTCATCTGCAGATCTGGAATACCCTGCAGCTCTACCCGGCCTTCGGCAAATGCCAGAATCGCGGGGATAACATGTTCAAATTGATCAAAACCGTGAGAGCCACCCGCCTGAACCAACTGGGGGGACTCTGAAAACTTCTCGACTGCTTCCCGATAATCCAGGGTCTCATCCCCGGTCTGGGTCAGCAGCATATATCTGTCGGGATAATGCAGTACTTCGCGATTGATCGCCAGTAGCTGATCAAGATGATCCCGGGTCAGCTCATAACGCTCATCGGAGTAATAATTACCCTGCTCACCCAACATATCGGCCAGTAATTCATAGGGCCTTACAGCGGGATTCACCAATACCGCACGAACACCATACTTTTCCACCAGCCAGGTGCTGTAATAACCGCCCAACGAGCTACCAATCAGAGTGATATTGCGGTCAGAATGCTCTTCTATCAGCTTTTCCAGTAATGCTGCCGCCTTCGCCGGCCAGTGAGGTAAATGGGGTACCAGCACCTCATCACCGCGTCCCTGCCTGATCATCCAGTCTTTAAAGAAGCGGGCTTTAAACGACTCAGGGGAACTGTTGAAACCATGAATATAGATAAACAGTGGTGCGCTCATAAAACTCCAGGCTATAACACTCGAACTCAGCTCATATCAGACGGCTGATTGCTACAGGAAAATCCGGCAATATCCTCAGAATTAATATCTGTATATTTATACAGATCCGATACAGTAAAGTACAGAACTGCCGCATCGCTTGCAAGCAAGAGTGTGCCCATCAGAAGCAGGGGCTCAGAGATAGATAACCCGGGTTTCAATTTCTCCCTGATCGGACAGCTCAAGCACCCGGAAAGCAGGCTCAGTAAAACCGCTCCGGTCCTCCAGGGTAAAGTCATCACAACCGGGCTTGAACTGCACCGAACTGGCTGGCGTGGTATAGAGATCAACGCCTTTGCGCTGCAAGCTCCATTGCTGATGTACATGAC
>JAOXSA010000023.1 GCA_025800245.1 Amphritea sp.
GTGCATCCTGCTGCAGGCCACTGGGACGACACACTGTTGAATGGTTTGCTGCATTACTGTCCGGATATTGCTCAGGTGCCTCGTGCCGGCATCGTGCATCGTCTGGATATGGATACCACTGGCCTGATGGTCGTCGCTAAAACGATTCAGGCGCAAACGGAGTTGGTTGAGCAGTTGCAGGAACGTACCATGGGGCGCGAATATGAAGCCGTTGTGAACGGTGTGATGACCGGCGGCGGTACTGTTGATGAACCGATGGGGCGTCATTCACGCAATCGCCAGAAGATGGCTGTGGTCGGCCTGGGTAAAGAAGCGGTAACTCACTACCGGGTGCTGAATAAGTTCCGGGCCCATACCCATATTCGCCTGAAGCTGGAAACCGGGCGTACTCACCAGATTCGTGTGCATATGTCCTATATTAACTACCCGCTGGTGGGTGATCAGCTTTACGGTGGTCGCTTCCGTCTGCCGAAGGGGATCAGCCCGAATCTGCAAGGGCAGCTGAAAGACTTTCAGCGCCAGGCGCTGCATGCGAAACGTCTGGAAATCTGGCACCCGGCTACCGGTGAGCCGATGGCCTGGGAAGTCGATCTGCCAGAAGATATGCAGAAGTTGATTGATGGGCTGTCAGC
>JAOXSA010000449.1 GCA_025800245.1 Amphritea sp.
ACTCGAATTCATAAGCAGCCGGGACAACAAATAACGGATACCCGTATGGTGGCACTGCCTTTTCAACCACATTACCAACCGCGTATGAAGTATGGGCAAGTGCGTCAACAAGTGATGATCGCCTGGCATAATGAGCTGTCAGGCAATCAGCAGTATGTATATTTACGGTCAATGGAGAGGAGCGGTGGCTTAATGTCTCTTTGCGAGTTTGGCGGTGTTTGTTGTTGAGTTCGCTGTCAGTGAAGAAGAACTGGTGGTCTATGAATCGTCCTCAGCACGTCAGGGATTCGGGTTATCTCATACCGAGAGACTTATTCGCAGGTTCCCTGACTACCGCACAGGTAGCTTAGAAGCTTCACCTGATCTATCAACAGACTCTGAAACCCGCTGCGAGGATATAGCTAAAGGCGGTGCCGCCGGATATAGTGCGTCATAAGCATGCTTCTACAAGGATAATGTGTGATTATGGATGATGGTCTGATCTCTGCTACGGCGGGTGATACGCTTACTGGATCTGCACCGCTTATAACAGCGGCACAAAGCTTTCAGCAACGTGAACACTTCAATCTGATTGAAAATTTTGCCCTTTGGGAAGGTCGGATTAATACTACGTATCTGCAGGTTGTTTTTGGAATGGGGCGGCAAAAGGCGTCTGATATTCTGGCCAGCTATCGCAGCCTCTACCCCCATAACCTCAGCTACGATGCCTCCCGTAAGGGCTTTCTCCCGACACCGGACTTTAATCCGCATTACAGCAGCGGCCACATTGATGATTATTGTCAGCTGTTAGCCAGAAGCACTCATGCCGAGCTTATGCCTGTTTTTGAGACAGGTTTCTGCCAACTGGAAGCGCCGTTTCGTAATATCACTCCTGCGCTGGTGCAGCCCATTATTCGGGCAATCAGAGAAAAGCAGCGCCTCGATATCGGCTATACCTCTTTGTCCAGCCCGGAATATGAGAGCCGGATTATCTCGCCCCATTGCCTGGTATTTGACGGCATTCGTTGGCATGTGCGTGCGTATTGCGGCAAGAATCGCGATTATCGGGATTTTGTGCTGTCTCGGTTCAGTGGTGAGGCTGAATTTGAAGGTCCGGCTGAATATGGCAGTGATCAGGATGCCCTCTGGCATACTCAGCTTGATTTGGTTGTTCAACCCGACCCAAGGCTTAGTCCTGCGAAACGGCGATTGCTGGAACTGGACTATCAGATGACCAACGGCACAAGGTCTATTCCTGTGAGGGCTGCGTTGCTTCTGTATATGGTGAAGCGTTTGCATCTGGATCATTACGACAGTAACCCTGAAGCCCAGCAGATCATTATCGAGCCTGACTGTCATCGGAAACTCGCCGCCTACCTGCCTTGAATTCGGGCATGTTTATTTATTCAGCATTGCCGATCTGTTTGTGACGCGGTGAAATAGCTAGCGTTATAAAGATTTCAGCAACACAGCGTAAGGTAAGAGATAGCATGGAACAGCTGACAGATCTTAAGGCCATACTCCACTCGCATCGTGCCAATCTGTATTACCTGGAGCATTGCCGGGTTATGCAGAAAGATGGCCGGGTGCTGTACCTGACTGAAGCGAATAAACAGAACCTCTACTACAACATCCCTATTGCCAATACCACGGTACTGCTGCTGGGCACCGGCACATCCGTCACTCAGGCGGCTATGCGAATGCTGGCGCAGGCCGGTGTGCTGGTGGGGTTTTGCGGCGGAGGTGGGACGCCATTACTAATGGCCACCGAAGTAGAATGGCTGACGTCGCAAAGTGAATATCGCCCAACGCAATACCTGCAAGGCTGGCTGAGCGTCTGGTTTGATGATGCCGAGCGGTTTAAGGCGGGCAAACAGATACAGCAGGCCAGAATCACCTACCTTGAGCGGGTCTGGGGTAAAGATCGCGATCTGAAAACTGAAGGGATTAATCTACAGGACAGTAACCTGCAGACCGCTTTAACGCGTTACGCTGATCGTATCAGTGATGCTGAAAAACCGTCTGATCTGCTTTTAGCCGAAGCTCAGCTTACCAAAGCTCTGTACAAGCACATCGCTCAATCAATCGACTTTGGTGACTTTAAACGCGAGCGCGAAGCTGCGGACAGCGCCAATGCCTTCCTCAACCACGGTAACTATCTGGCGTATGGGCTTGCTGCAACAACCCTGTGGGTGCTGGGTATACCCCATGGTTTTGCAGTAATGCACGGCAAAACCCGCCGGGGTGCCCTGGTGTTTGATATCGCCGATCTGATAAAAGACGCCATTATTCTGCCCTGGGCCTTTATCTGCGCCAAAGAAGGCGCTACGGAGCAGGAGTTCCGCCAGCAATGCCTGCAAGCCTTTACCGACCACAAAGCCCTTGAGTACCTGTTTGATCAGGTTAAGCAGTTGGCCTTGCGTGGTGAATCGGAAGAGGAAATTGTCCAATGATGGTGACCTTTGTTTCTCAGTGCGAAAAGAATGCCCTGAAGAAGACCCGCCGGGTGCTGGATGCGTTTGCTAATCGTATTGGTGATAACACCTGGCAGACCATCATTACTCAGGAAGGGCTGAACGCCGTTAGAAAACTGCTACGTAAAACCGCCAGCAAAAGCACCGCCGTCAGTTGCCATTGGATCAGAAGCCGCGCGCGCAGCGAATTTTTATGGGTAGTAGGGCGCAAGGATAAGTTTAATGCTGAGGGTGTGGTGCCGGTGAATCGCACCCGGAATAACCGCTATGATCTGCACGAAGAAAACAACTGGCATTATCTGCCGCTGATTCAAGCGTTGGCCGCTGTTGCTGCCCTTATGCACGATTGGGGAAAAGCATCGGATCTGTTTCAGGAAAAGCTCAAGCCTGAAAGCCCGCATCGGTTTAAAGGTGATCCGATCCGGCACGAGTGGATCTCCTGTCTCTTGTTCAGCGCCTTTGTCCGTCAGGGGGAAGCATTGACCGACGCTGACTGGCTGTCGCGTTTAGCGAACGGTGAGATTGATGAGCAGGCTTTATCAGTATCGTTATCACAGCAGGCAGAGCGATCGCCATTTTTGGATATGCCGATGCTGGCTCAGTGGATATTGTGGCTGATAGTTTCACACCACCGTTTACCAAATCTCTCTGTTTCGAAAGATCAAAAAAGCCGTTTAGCCAGTGCGAATCTACTGGATCCCGAAACTTACAAAGAACAAGCCATGCCGGATATGGCGAGTATTCTGAATCGACTCGCCAAAGAGTGGGGCTATGAAAACCGCTACGACGAAGCGGAATATCAGCAACGCTTAAGGTTCTGCTTCAGGTTTTCCAAAGGCCTGTTAGGTCAGTCCCGCCGTTGGCGAGCAGAAGTCAAACGCTGGGCGGGTAAGCTGGCGGATCAGGCGGAAAAAGTCACTGTATCGCTTGGCGATTCAGAAAGTCGTGATCAAGGTTGCTGTCGCGTGATTCTGCAACACGCCCGTCTCTGCCTGATGCTGGGTGATCACTATTACTCTTCGCAAGACAAAAATCCGCGCTGGCCCGATGCAACGGGTCTGTATGCCAATACCGATAGAAAATTGTCCGAGCTTAAGCAAAAACTGGATGAGCACCTGTGTGGCGTAACAAAAGCTGCGGTTAGAAACGTTTATCAACTGCCTGTTTTTGAACATGGGTTGGGTTGTGCTTCTGGTGTTCAGGCGCTTAGAAAACGCAGCCCTAAAGCATTTCAGTGGCAGGATAAAGCCGCTGCCTCCATCAAAGACTGGCGCAGTGGACAGCCTAAAGAGCCGTTTGGCTTCTTTGCGGTGAATATGGCCAGTACCGGCACAGGCAAGACGTTTGCCAATGCGAAAGTGATGCGAGCATTGTCGACTGACGGTGACAGTTTGCGTTACACACTGGCGTTGGGTTTGCGAACCTTAACCCTGCAAACCGGGGATGAATACCGTGAACGTATCGGGCTTGATCGTTCGCAATTAGCGGTATTGATAGGCTCCCGAGCGGTTATGGAGTTGCATCACGGCGTTATAGATACGCCTGCGAAAGCAACCCTTGCTGATGAGGGTAGTGAGTCGAAGCAAAGCCTGTTAGATGAGTTTCTGGATTTCGAGAGTGCGCTGGATGAAGATGTTTTAACTACCGTTCTGAGCGAAGAGAAACAGCGCCAGTTTCTGCATGCGCCGGTGCTCAGTTGTACGATTGATCATTTGATGTCTGCAACCGATTGCACCCGTGGTGGGCGCTATATCCTGCCAAGCCTGCGGATGATGTCTGCCGATCTGGTGATTGATGAGGTTGATGACTTTAGTGGCGATGATCTGATCGCCATCGGTCGGTTGGTTTTTTTTGTCGGCATGATGGGCCGCAAAGTGATGATATCGTCGGCCACCATTCCGCCGGATTTAGCCGAAGGCTTCTTTAAAGCCTACCGCGATGGCTGGAATCAATATGCCCGCTTCAAACAGATTAAACCGTTGGTTGGCTGTGCCTGGATTGATGAATTCACGACGCGCGTTAAGGCGAATCAGGACGCTGAACTGGGCGCAGCGATTACTGCTTACCGCGATATCCATCGCGCCTTTATTGATAAACGAATAACCGAACTGGCGAAGCAAACAGTCAAACGTAAAGCAGGGATAGTGGACTGCACCTCGATGCTGTCTCTAGCGGAAGCGTCTCGCAAAGATGCCTATTTTACTGAGATGGCAAATCAGGCTTTTCAGCTTCATCAGGATCACCACAGCATTGACTCAAATACTGGATTGCAGGTTTCTTTTGGGGTTATACGGATGGCTAATATCCGACCCTGTGTGGCTTTGAGCCGGTATCTGATGGAGCAGTGTGATTGCCCGTCAGATACCGAAATCAGGGTGATGTCTTACCATTCGCAGCAAGTTTTATATCTGCGCTCAGAGCAGGAAAAGCACCTGGATGCTGTGCTGAAACGCCATGAGGCCAGAGGCGAGGCACCGCAAGCGTTTGCCAATAGGGTGATCAGGCAGCACCTTGATGCTGTGGCTCAGGCAAGCCCAAAGGTTCGCAATCTACTGTTTATGCTGGTAGCAACCCCGGTTGAAGAGGTTGGTAGGGATCACGATTTCGACTGGGCTGTGATTGAGCCATCCTCTTACCGGGCGATTATTCAACTAGCGGGCCGGGTGCGTCGTCATCGGATGGAAACGGTTGAAAAACCGAATATTGCGATCATGTCGCATAACCTCAAAGGGCTTCATCAGGCGGCAGAAAAACAACAGAAACATACCTGGTACAAGCGGAAGCCGGTATTCGAAAAGCCGGGTTTCGAAAGTGCTTCGCTAATGTTGGCCTCGCAGGATGTTCGGGAATTACTGGATCAGCAATGTATCAGCCAAAGGCTGGATGCAACGCCGCGGATTGGCAAACCTGCAGAATGGCATTCTGGGTATTTCAGAAGCCTTTGTGACACGGAGAATGGCACAATCAATACGCTGGCAGGGCTTGAACATGTGAGTATCTGGAAAGCTGTAGCCAATTATTCAACTGTCAATGCGCCAAAACAAATTGGCCCTGCCGCGTTTCAGGGGTATTTAAACGAATGCTGGTGGTTAACCGGGCTGCCTCAGACGTTCGTTCGTTTCAGAAAGTCTGACCCAACGTTGTCGGTGTATCTTAACTACCGCAGTGAACAGGAAGAGTACCGTTTCTGCGAAATCAATGATGATGGTGAGGTGATCGACCGGGAGCGGCCACTCGGTATTATCAAGTATGAGCTTGATGACCTGGGCCGTAAGCGTTTATGGCTCAAGCGTGATCATATTCAGGCTTTCGGGCAATTGGCAGAACAACAACAGAAAAGCCGTTTTGCGGTATCGCTGCGCTTTGGTGAACTGAGTTTTCGTTATAAGGCGGGTAAGTCCTATCGCTACAACGATCAATTAGGCTTGGTTGAGGATTAAGGCCAGTGTCTGGGTCAACCATAAAACGCTGAAAAGTATAAATTTGGATATAAGTATTTTAAGGAGGAATTATGCTGGATCCCGCAATCAGCCAGTTCTTTGAGGAACGCAAAGAAGGCTGGCTGAAAAAGAATCTGAAGGCGTCCATGTCGGAGCCTGAACAGCAGGAGGTTCAGTTGGAATGCGAAGAGACTTTCGCGGCTAAAAACTGGCTGCCTAATGCCGCCAAACGCGCCGGGCAGATTTCGATAGCGTCTCACCCCTGCACTTTTAGTCACCCAAGTGCCCGAAAGAATAAGAACGGCTATGTCAGCTCGATTATTGCTGGTGCCAACTCAGCCAGTGATGGCCTGGTACGTTCTGGCAATATCAATGCAGAAGCCGATGCGCTCGGTAATGCTGCTGCACTGGATGTGTATAAGTATCTGATGACAGAGTTGGAAGACGGTCGGAACCTGCTCACACATATTCAGAATGATACTGCGCAAGCCCGAGAGGCTTTATTTGTTGCCAACCCTGATGATGAACAAACATATGATGCTCTGAAAGCTGGTTTTCTGGCGATGATGGCCGCAGATCGGGACGTGGTGACCAGCTCTAAAATCAAGCAGGTCTATTTTCCGCTGGGTAATAACGAAACGGATGATACAGACGCCTATCATCTTCTTTCAATTCTGAGTCCTTCAGGCGCTATGTTTAATCTGCGGAAACGGCTTGATCACATACGCTTTGGTGATGAAATTAAAGAAAGCCGAAGCTTGCGTAAAGCCAAGCTGCCGGGGCCTGCGTATAAGACATTTAAAAATCTGGTGACCATTGGCTTTGGTGGCACCAAACCACAAAATATCAGCGTATTGAACAATGCTAATGCGGGTAAAGCGCATCTGTTTGTTTCAATGCCGCCGGTATTTGAACGGCGCGATATCCACTTCCCCACCAGTAATATCTTCGGTCAGAACATTCGTTATGGTCGTTGCCGTTCTCTTTTTTACAGCTTGCATGCTTTGTATAAGCAAGATCAAAACAATGTACGTGTGCGGGCTAAACGGGATGAACTGTATCAGGACCTTGTGGATTATGTTCTCGAAACCCTCTGGCAGGTGCGCAGTGTAAAAGACCAGTATCTGGCGACACACAGCCATTTGAGCAGCGCGCAAAAGATCTGGTTACAGGTGCAGGAATCACCAGAAGATGATCAGTGGCTGGATCTGATTCTGAAAGATATCACGCAGTTTATTTTCCATGGCTATGAAAAAACTCTGAGGAAAAAGGCTGAGAAACTTGGCGATGCCGAACTTCAGAAAATGGCTGAAATAGTCGAGCGCAACAGGGAGATTCTGCGATGAGTGTTCATACAATTCTCTTGCTGCCCCATTTGCAGGTTCATAATGCCAACGCGCTTTCCAGCCCTTTTACTGTGGGCTTCCCGGCGGTAACTGGCTTTATGGGGGCGGCTCATGCCCTGCAGCGGCAATTAAATAAACAGGGATTTTCGGTACGTTTTGAGGGGGTGGGTATTGTCAGTCATCATGCCAATTTACAGGCTTATAAAGGTGATAATGACTTTGTACATTCCCTTATTGGAACGGGTAATCCGCTTGATAAAACCGGTGAGCGTTCAGCGTTTATAGAAGAAGCCCGGGTGCATCTGGATGTCAGCCTGGTGGTGCAGGTTGATGGTTTAGAACTGGATGAATATGAAGCCTTTGTTGCTGCTGTTGATCAGCTCCTGGCCGGTAGAATGAAAATTGCAGCAGGTGATCTTCTCGCGCATAAGCCCGTGCAACTGACGCGGATCGACACAGAGCAACCGGTGATGATTGAGACTTTGCAGCGTCAATTGATGCCGGGCTACGTTTTAGTAGAACGTCGCGATCTGATGATCGATGCAATGAGGGCTTCTGCATCTGAGAACGATTCCCTGGATGCCTTGATTGACTATCTCGCTATCCATCATCAATGCGAGGTCAGTTCAGACAGTGAAACAGACGAAACGGTGAATTGGCAAAGCGGGCGTAAAACTGCTGGCTGGATTATCCCCATAGCAACGGGGTTTCAGGGCATCAGCGAATTAGGGCTGGCAAAAAACCAGCGTGATGCCAATACCCCTCATCGGTTTGCTGAAAGCGTGGTCACGCTGGGTGAGTTTGTCATGCCCCATCGGCTTTCGAGCCTAAATCACATGCTGTGGCGTTATCGCTATGAAGCAGCAAACAATCTCTATTTATGTACTCAGGATCATATTCTGACAAACGCCGCAGAGGCTCCTCTTGTGGCACCTGAAGAAAACGAATTCGATTAATAGTTTAAGTAAACGATATAAGGACATAATCATGGCTAAAAAAGACGATATTGCATCTGTTCTCGCATTTGAAAAAAAACTGGTGCCTTCAGATGGCTATATGTATGGCACCCAGTGGAATGATCGCTCACAGGAAAGCGTGCTGCATCTGGTTGAAAAGTCTGTACGCGGCACCATTTCGAATCGCTTGAAAGTTGCTGTGAAAAATGACCCGGCTAAGCTCAACGCAGAGGTCGAAAAGCCTAATCTACAAAGAGTGGATGCCTGCTCTTTGCATCCTGATCAGGACACGCTCAAATTATCGTTTACCCTTAAAGTGCTGGGTGGTCTGGCCGAGCCTTCAGCCTGCAACAACGCAAAATTCAAACTGGGTTACCAGCAAGCAGTGCGCAGCTATATCGAACAACACCGCTTTACCGAGCTGGCTCGCCGTTATGCCGCGAACTTAGCGAATGCGCGTTTTCTCTGGCGTAACCGCGTCGGCGCAGAGAATGTAGAAGTACAGGTGAAAGCGCTTAATAAGGGGGCGGAACAGGTATGGATATTCGACGCTGCAGCACTATCAACCCGTCACTTTGAACAGCAAAGTGCAGAGATTGATTCTCTGGCCGAACGCATCGCAGCAGCGCTATCCAGTAATGATGACTTTCTGTTATTGGAAATAACTTGTTATGCGCAGGTGGGCAAAGCGCAGGAAGTATATCCAAGTGAAGAGTTAGTACTCGATAAAGGCAAAGGTGAGAAGAGCAAAGTGCTCTATCACGTACAGAATCAAGCGGCCATGCACTCTCAGAAAATTGGTAATGCGCTGCGTACGATTGATACCTGGTACCCGGAATTTGATAATCCTGAAGAGACTGCAGGCCCGATTGCGGTAGAACCTTATGGTGCCGTTACCAATCTGGGCCGGGCGTATCGTACGCCAAAAGCGAAGCAGGATTTTTATACCTTCTTCGATCAATGGGCGAGAGGTGTAGAACTGGATCGCACCGAAGATGAGCACTACGTAATGGCTGTGCTGGTGCGTGGCGGTGTGTTTGGTGAAAGTGATAAGTAGGAGGGGGTTATGAATGTTTACCAGGACATAACACTGCTGCCGGATCCGGAGACTGATCTCTACTTTCTCTGGCAAAGGGTGTATCAGCAGATACACCTGGCGCTGGTAGAGGTGAAAGACAGTAAGGATCAGGTCGCTATTGGCGTAAGCTGGCCGCACTATAAGTACTCCAAAGCCGGAGCGCATTTAGGTAATAAGGTTCGCGTATTTGCCGAAACAGAGCAGCAACTGCAGGATCTGAATCTGTCTGAGTGGTTGTCGCGCTTCAGCGATTACGCGCATATCACTCAGGTGCGGCAAACGCCGACCGAGATACAGGGCTATGCCTGCTTTTCCCGCATGAATATTAAATCAAGTAAGGCCAGTATCGCCCGGCGTAAAGCCAAGCGTGAAGGCATCACTTATGAACAAGCATTGGAAATGCTCGCAGATGTTCAGTTAAAGCGTACAGACCTACCGTTTATTAATATGCGAAGTTTGAGCGGTGATCGTTATTTCCCTCTTTTTATTGCGCGTAAAGATGTGGATAGTCACCGAGAAGGGGACTTTAGCTGCTATGGGTTAAGTCAGAGTGCGAGCGTACCTTTGTTTTAACCCTTTTTTGAACGCGTTATATACGCTTATATAAATCAATAGCTTAGCCGGCGCTCTGAAAAAAGGGTCTGCCGGCCATTTTCGTCAACTGCTCTTTAATAATCAGATGCTTAGTAGTAAATTGTTCTAGTTCCCGGCCGCACAGGCCGCTTAGAAAACACCTGCAGGCACATCAACAGCCTGTTCAAAGTTCCCGGCCGCACAGGCCGCTTAGAAAACCCGTGCTTCTGGTTTGATTTTGAAGTCATAGTTCCCGGCCGCACAGGCCGCTTAGAAATGCTGGCTGTTGCTACTGATCTGGTCAATAGCGTTCCCGGCCGCACAGGCCGCTTAGAAATGCCAGGTAGCTCAAAAAGGATGCTACCTTCTGTTCCCGGCCGCACAGGCCGCTTAGAAAAAAACCGGTATGGGCATTACTGAAAAGGCCTCGTTCCCGGCCGCACAGGCCGCTTAGAAAATACGGCGCGCCAGTTCGGCCTGGCTGATTTTGTTCCCGGCCGCACAGGCCGCTTAGAAATCGCACCGTACATCCCCTCAACATCAAATGATGTTCCCGGCCGCACAGGCCGCTTAAATTGTATAAAAACGGCAGGTCAGCCCCGCCGTTTTTTATTGCTGCTCAGTGCTGGCATTCAGAGTTTGAACTGCTGGGCCCGCTGTTCCAGCTGCTTGGCCAGATCGGTCAACTGATGGGATACGTTAGCCAGCTTGTCGACCCGAACCTTGGCCTGCTCACTGCCCTGATTAATCTCATCCACCGCGGATTCGATATCAGTGGTTGCGGCAGTACTCTGGCGTACTGAATCAGTGATGGTTTCGTTGATCTCAGTGATCGCTTCCATCTCCGATTTGATGTTGTTGAGTGCCGCAGAAGCCTTCTGAATCTCAACCACGTTGGATTCGGTTTCTTCCCGGGCTTCACCCATCACCTGAGCGGCGCCTTTGGCATTCTGCTGCAGTGAGCTGATGATGCCGTTAATCTCCACAGTCGCGTTCTGAGTGCGCTGTGACAGAGTCCGTACTTCATCCGCTACAACCGCGAAGCCGCGGCCCTGCTCACCGGCACGGGCTGCCTCAATGGCTGCGTTCAGTGCCAGCAGGTTGGTTTGTTCGGCGATATCCTGAATTACACTCAGAACCGCATCAATGTTGTAGCTCTGCTGCTCCAGCTGCACGATAACATCGGTGGCATGCTGAATACGCTGCTGCAGGTCTTCGATCTTATCCACTGTGCCAGACGTGATCTTCACGCCGTTGGCTGTCTCATCCAGGGCTTTCTTGGAAGCTTCCACAGTGGTGCTGGCGCTGGCAGAAACATTCTGAGTCGCCGCATCCATGGAGATCATGGCATTGGTTACCGCTTCTGCACGGGACTGCTGCATCTTGGTTGCATTGGTTGCATCGCCAGTCACTTCGGTGATTTTGTGGCTGCACTGTCCCAGCATTTCGATCGACTCGACCACGTGTTTAATACTCTCGTGGAAGGTACTTACCATGCTGTTGAAAGAGGTCGCCATCTGGCCGATCTCATCCTTGGAGTTGATCTCCAGTTGCTGAGTCAGATCAGAGTTCTCTTCGATGTTACGGATAGTCTGATTCATGTTGTTGATCGGCTTCAGTACGATCCGGTGAATCATGTAGCCCACCAGAACCAGGGCTGCGACAAACATCGCCAGCTCAACCAGCGCGATATTGATGATGTTGCTCTTGATCTGAGCATCCATCTTTTCAAAAGAGTAGGTGACCCGCACCGCCCCCAGAATAGAGCCTTCAGCTACCGGGTGACAGGTCAGACAGTTGGTGCCTTTATAGTCGCTGCTGGCCAGCATCGGGCGGACCACCGTCAGACGGTGACCTTTGTCGTCATCCAGCTCGACAGCAATGCTTTCGCCTTTCATCGCACGGCGGTCCAGATCATCGACGATACCCGAATCGGCAGTGCCGGGACCGTACATTTCTGAAACAGAATCGCCACGAATAATCCGGGCTTCGGTCAGTTCAGGGTTGCTGAGGATTTTAGCCTGCAGGGCCTGACGGTTACTCATGGTGCCGCTGAGCATCATGATATTGATGCTGTCGAAGTAGGCATCGGCGGTGTTTTTGGTGTTTTGTCGGGCGATCTCCGAGGACAACTCTGTTTCGCTCTTATAGATCACGGAAACGGAGGTAATCAGGACCAGCAGCAGGACAAAAGCCAGGCTCAAATTTACTTTAGTTTGGATCGGCATCTGCGATATTCCGGTAATACATTACTGAGATCGGGACAGGAACCTGCGCTCAGCCCCTGGTGTGATAAAAATCAAGACCTGTGCGGAGGTTCCCGAGGGCCAATATACGCTGCTGAACGGGTGAGGGCGACCAGTTAACTAAACATTTTGAGCAGTACAGCCATGATTTGTGGAGGAAATGTTGCTTTGGGTCAACTTTCACCCATTCGTCCGGTGTTTATGGGTGAAAGCCCGCCCGTTCGGAGGCCTCGTGGAATTGCTCTGTTTAACGGTGAAATCTCCTAAGTTCCTGATTTAAAGGTTTTATGAAGTTTTTTGGCAGTTTTTTTAAACGCTGGCCCGGCCTTTGCAATAACTCTAGCGCTCTTAAATCTGTGCGTGGGTCCTGCTGTTAGGCCCGACTAAAACGCCCGAATAATTACAAATGGAGAAGCGTTATGCGTTTACTTACTGCTGCTGTTACTACAATGGCTCTGACTTTTGGCGCAACAGTTGCGACTGCTGCCCCGGTTGAAATCAAGTTTTCCCACGTAGTGGCGGAGAACACCCCGAAAGGCCAGATGGCTAACAAATTTGCTGAGCTGGTTGCAGAGCGTCTGCCAGGTCAGGTTGAAGTGAAAGTATTCCCAAGCTCTCAGCTGTTCGGTGACAACAAAGTACTGGAAGCGATGCTGCTGGGTGATGTTCAGATGGCGGCGCCATCGCTGTCCAAGTTCCAGAAATACACCAAGTCTCTGCAGCTGTTTGACCTGCCGTTCCTGTTCCGGGATATGGCTGCGGTTGAGCGTTTCCAGAGCAGCGCTGAAGGTCAGGAAATGCTGAAAGCGCTGGAATCCAAAGGCCTGGTGGGTCTGGGTTACCTGCACAACGGTATGAAGCAGCTGTCTGCCAGCACGCCACTGCGTGTACCGGCTGATGCGAACGGTAAGAAGTTCCGTATCATGACGTCTGACGTACTGCATGCGCAGTTCGAAGCAGTGGATGCGGTACCACTGAAAAAGCCATTCTCTGAAGTATTTACCCTGCTGCAAACCAAAGCGATCGATGGTCAGGAAAACACCTGGTCTAACATTTACTCCAAGAAATTCTTCGAAGTTCAGCCTTATATCACTGAGTCTAACCACGGTGTCCTGGACTACATGGTCGTAACCTCTGCTGAATTCTGGAGCGACCTGGATGCAGACCTTCGTTCAGAAGTGAAGAAAGCGCTGGATGAAGCAATCGCTTACGGTAACTCTATTGCCGCTGAGAAAGCCAGCAGCGATAAGCAGGCGATCATCGACTCCAAGCGTTCAGAAGTGGTTGAGATCACTGATGCTGAGCGTGAGCAGTGGGTTGCTGCGATGAAGCCGGTATGGAACCAGTTTGCTGATGAGATCGGTGCTGATCTGATCAAAGCGGCTGAGGCGGCTAATCAGTAAAAACGTTTCCTGAATCCCGGGCTCAGTCTGATTGTTGTCTGAGTTCCCGGTGCTTCGGGCACGATCGCTGTGGCGGGAGGTATAGGCCCCGCCACAGCACCCTTTCTATATTGTCCTCACCTCACAGGAGAGCCATCCGGCTCCTGTTTCGGCTGTATGGCTGTCCTGTGGGGCGCGGACAGGTAATCAGATCATTTTCAGGCAGAGCATCGCGCTGGCGGTTGCTTTACGGATGCTGTTTGTCTGGTAGGGGGCCATTATGGTTCGCAATCTTGTTACAAAACTGGAAGAGACGTTTCTCTCCCTGTTGCTGGTAGCGATGACGCTGCTGGTATTTGCCGAAGTGGTGATGCGCTTTGGCTTTAACTCCGGTATCCACTGGGCTCAGGAACTGACCCTGCTGCTGGCTGCCTGGTTTGTTCTGTATGGCGCGTCCTACGGCGTCAAAGTCGGATCTCATATCGGTGTCGACGTATTCGTAAAACTGCTGCCGGGTAAAGCGCATCGCTTTTTCACCGTGTTGGCTGTGGCCCTGTGTCTGATCTATTGCGGTCTGTTCCTGTACGGCTCCTGGATCTATCTCAGCAAGATGAAAATGATCGGTATCGAGCTGGAAGATATGCCGGTTCCGAAGTGGATAGCCATGAGCATTCTGGTAATCGGCTTTGGCATGCTGATGCTGCGTTTTGTACAGCTGGGCTGGAAAGTGGTGATTGGTCAGGTTGATGGCTTCCACTTTACCGATGAAGCAGAAGAGAGCATGGAGATTGCGAAAGAGCTGCAGGAACTGGAGCAGCGTGAAGCGGAAAATACTCCTGAAGGCTCCGATAACAACCATGATAAGGAGGGCCGCGCATGACCACTGCAGCACTGTTTATTATTCTGTTTGCCTGTATGTTTATGGGCATGCCGATTGCGATTGCACTGGGCCTTTCCAGTGTCGCAACTATTCTGATGTTTTCAAACGATTCACTGGCGTCGGTTTCTCTGAAGCTGTTTGAAGCAACATCTGAACACTATACCCTGTTGGCGATTCCGTTCTTTATTCTGTCTTCCGCATTTCTGTCCACCGGTGGTGTGGCCAAACGCCTGATCAACTTTGCAGTCGATAGCGTGGGGCATATCCGCGGTGGTCTGGCGATGGCATCGGTACTGGCCTGTATGCTGTTTGCTGCGGTTTCCGGTTCTTCTCCGGCAACTGTTGCAGCGATCGGTACCATTGTTATTGCCGGTATGGTGCGTTCCGGTTATCCAGAGTCCTTTGCTGCCGGTGTTATCGCTAACGCCGGTACTCTGGGGATTCTGATTCCGCCATCTATTGTTATGCTGGTTTACGCTGCGGCAACTGAGGTATCTGCCTCACGGATGTTCATGGCGGGCTTTATTCCGGGCATCATGATGGGCGGTATTCTGATGATCGCCATCTATATCGCGGCGCGCATTAAGAAACTGCCTTCTGAACCCTTCCCGGGTGTGGCTCAGCTGGGTAAATCATTCCTGATCGCCCTGGGCGGCCTGATGCTGATCGTTATCGTACTGGGTTCTATCTACGGCGGTATTGCCAGCCCGACTGAAGCAGCAGCGGTAGCGGCGGTGTATGCCTATATGGTTGCGGTACTGGGTTACCGTGATATCGGACCGATGAAAGGCGTTGCGTGGCGTAATGAAGGTGAAGCTTTCGTAACGGCGGCGGTACGTAACCTACTGCAGATGCTGTGGGCGATTCCTAAGTCGGTACATCACCCGGAAGTACGCAAAGTTATTCTGGATGCCTCTAAAGTATCGCTGATGCTGTTGTTCATTATCGCTAATGCGATGCTGTTCGCTCACGTACTGACGACAGAACGTATCCCGCATTCCATCGCAGAGACGATTATTGCCTGGGGGCTGCCAGCCTGGGGCTTCCTGATCGTGGTGAACATTCTGTTGCTGATTGCCGGTAACTTTATGGAGCCATCTGCAATTCTGCTCATCATGGCGCCGATTCTGTTCCCGATCGCAACTCAGTTGGGTATTGATCCGATTCACCTGGGTATCATCATGGTGGTGAACATGGAGATTGGTATGCTGACACCGCCGGTGGGGCTTAACCTCTTTGTCACCGCCGGTATCACCGGGAAGAACATGGTTTGGGTGATAAAAGCTTGTTTACCATGGTTATGTCTGCTGCTGTTCTTCCTGATACTGATCACCTATATACCGCAGATATCGCTGTTCCTGCCCGAGTATATTGATGAGTTGAAAGGCTACTGATTGATCCAGAGTATAACGATTAATCCGTTGTAAACAGTGCGATTGAAGCACATAAAAGGCCGCAAAATAGCGGCCTTTTTTTATGAATTTTTATCAAGAAGAAATCGGTATATTCACTGCTGTGTTCCGTAGCGTTGTTTAAATTTTAAACTATCCTCATATGTGCTGTAACACGGGGAATGTGTCCCAAAATGGGTAATCAATGGTTGAAGGGAGGCGACTATTGAACTTCAGGGCGCAATGACTACGCCAAGGGAGGGATAGTTGTGAATCTACCGGAAACCAGATTTAAGGATCGGCCGGTTGTTTATGTCAGGGCGCATGAAGACGCCCAACTTCTTGATCGTAAAGAGTTTTGCCAAGGGTGGGAAGTTACGGAAAGCAACGGCTTGCTGAATGCTCAGCAGACTATCGGTGCACAGAAATTTAATGTCGGTTTGATTCATTTAGAACGTTACGGAAAGCAGGATGTACGTGACGTCGAGCAGTTTTTGAATGAATATCGCAGTATTGAGTGGGTTGCTATAACAAGCAATGATTGTTTGAAGCAGAAGCATGTCTGTAAGTTGATCCGTAACGCCTGTTACGACTACTTTACGTTGCCGCTGAATCAGCATGGCTTTCACAGGCTGCATGCCACTCTGGGGCACGCCTACGGGATGGCGGCCCTTGATCTTGATGAGTTTGAGCCGGACTACGATGACTATGAGATGGTCGGAGCCAGTCCGTCGATGCTCAAGCTGTTTGACTCAATTCGTAAAATCGCCAGTGTTGATGCGGCTGTTCTCGTTGCCGGTGAGAGTGGCACGGGTAAGGAGCTGATCGCCCGCGCGATTCATGAACGCTCGGGTCGCAGTGAAGGCCCTTTTGTGGCAGTAAACTGCGGCGCTATTCCGGACACTCTGATTAACTCTGAGCTTTTCGGTCATGAAAAGGGTGCATTTACCGGCGCCCATCAGCTTAAAATTGGTCAGATTGAAGCTGCCACCGGGGGGACTCTGTTTCTCGATGAGATCGGTGATTTGCCGCTGGAGCAGCAGGTCAATATGCTGCGTTTCCTGCAGGAGCAGGTGATACAGCGGGTTGGCTCAAACGAAGCGATACCGGTTGATGTTCGTGTTCTGGCCGCGACCCATGTCGATCTGGATAAGGCGGTTGCCGAAGGTCATTTCCGGGAAGACCTACTCTATCGGCTCAATGTTCTGCACATATCGACGCCCGCTCTGAGGGACCGGGAAGGGGATATCGAACTGATGGCCCGCTATTTCTTTGAACGTTTTCGGGGCGATGGTGGTAAGCGCTTAAGGGGCTTCTCGCAGTCAGCTTTGCAGGCGCTGGAGCAGCATGACTGGCCGGGTAATGTACGAGAACTGATTAACCGGATCAGGCGGGCGATCGTGATGTGTGAAGGTCGCCTGATAAATCCCGAAGATCTTGGATTGAATACGATGCAGATTGCTGTGCCGTCCAGAGTGATGTCACTGGAGGATGCCCGTATTGAAGCCGAGAAAAGGGCCATAGAGATGGCAATGCGTTTCAGTAAGCAGAACATGACCCAGGCTGCAAAGTCGCTGGGTGTATCCCGTGTGACACTGTATCGGTTAATGGAAAAACATCATCTGCAATAACTCTGATCTGCGCTGTTCAATATATTGATTTGACTAATAAAAAAGCCGCTTTTAGCGGCTTTTTTATTGCTCTGTTATCAGTGCTGTTACACCGATGTACAGGGCTGTTACATCGGTGTAACAGCTTTGTACTGGTATCTACCTTATTGAAATTAAAAGATTTTATTTTTTTCTCCGGAAATAGTGTAAAGCCAGTGAAACACCTTGCGTCCGGTTTTGTCTGGCGTCTCTCCATTTTTTTATGATTCCTGCTTAGTAATCAGTCAGTTACCAAAACTGGCACCGCTTTTGCCCTACCAGAGTTGTCACCCACACAAATTTCAGGAGCTTTGTGATGACTCATTGGCACACATACATCAGCAAAGGAAAACGCCCGGTTCTGGCGTTGCTGCTGAGTGCTGGTCTGAGTCTGGGGGGTATTGCATCGGCTCAGGGCCAGAGCCTGCAAAAGGGTCAGGAAGACCCGGGGTTCGCAGTCGCGCTTCAGGATGGTTACGGGCTGCAACAATATGGCGTGGTTTCAGATTCCAGTCTGGATGGTGTTCGGGGACAGGGTTCAACGTCCCCCACGCCGGCAATCCCAACTCAGTTTGGCATTATTTTGTGGGATGAGGGAGATGTCAGGAAGGGAAGTCGCAATAAATCCAGTCATGGTAATGCCACCATGACTGTCCAGGTACGCATGGAGGGGCGCTGAAATGAATAGCACTCTATGCAACAAGTTATCCAACGGTTTGCTGTTGTTACTCGTGGCATCTCAGGTGGCTGCCGAATCGCCTCAGTTAACAGGCCAGGTTGGATATAGCACTCAGGCAGTCATCAGTGACTTTGCTCTGGAGGGTAGTCGTGGCGTTATCGGTGTCAATGTTGTCGCCGGTGACTCAAATGCTCAGCTTAATGCCCGTGCGCTGGCGGTCAGCGTTGGTCAAGGGGTGAGTGCTACGGCGCAGATCAAAGCTTCACAACGGGTCGGGTTACCTAACGGTGGCCCGGATTCAGCCACCAGTCTGATTGGTGGAAATGCATTTTCCAATGCATCGGGTCTCATCTCTGTTAATCACGCCAGTGGTGCAGGGAACGCTCAGATCAATGATATAGCCATCGGCATCGCGGTAGGCGGGGTTGCGTTAACTGAAAGTGAGCTGGATCTCACGGTTACCGGTCAGCCTGTCAGTGCTTCGTTAGCCAATGGTGCTCAGCACCGTCAGGTGTCTATCAGTGATTCAGCGTTCACCGGCTCCAGCGGAGTGGTGCAGATCAATCAGCTGGCCGGATCAGGTAATGCAACGAGTAACAGTTTTGGTCTCAGTGTCTCGCTGGGGGCAGAAGAATAATCGGGCTGTCCCGATCATCTAGTACAAAAAGAAGTACAACAAGGAGAAGGATCATGAAACAGGTATTCAAACTCGCACCTCTGGCAGTAGCCGTTGCTGCGCTGTCTGTATCCGGCGCAGTTGTAGCTAACTCAGACGGTGATGGTGAACGAAGAGGTCATCACCGTGACGGTGCTCATTTGAGCAAGCATGTTCATGTCAGCAAGAAAGTGGCATACGAAGGCGACGTTGAAGTCGACGGTCGTATCCGTGTGAATGCACTGGGTATGGCGGTAGTAGACCAGGAGCAGGACAGTGATGACAACGCAGTCGGTAACGACCGGGTTGATAACAACGCTATTCTGGGCGGTAACGCCTTGCGTAACGGTAAAGGTAATATCGGCGTGAACTCCGTGGCCGGTGACAACAACGTGCAGAGTAACGCAGCCGCGCTGGCCGCTGCCGATGCCGGTTTTGTATTCGGCTCTGCAGACGCTGAGATCTTCGTTGATCAGAACGCTGACGGCAACTTTACCCTTAACCACGGTACTATCAACAATGCCATCTTCGCAGGTGATGCGCTGGAGAATGCCCGGGGTAACATCGGTGTGAACAGCGCAGCGGGTAACAGCAATGTTCAGGCTAACTCTTTTGCTGCAGCTGTAGCATCCGGTTCTATGGGTGAGGCAACGGTTTCAGTGGCTCAGGAAACTGAAAACAATGAAACCCTTAATCTGCCGGAAGAAACCTTTGAGGTTATTACTACTCAGTTCAGCGTAGGCGGTACTCTGAGCGGTACTTATCAGGGTAATGGTAGTGGTAGCTATGCCGGTACCAATGGCCCTGCTCGTTATGTCGGCACCAATGGTCCTGCCCGTTATAGCGGTACTAACTTCGGTGCTACATATTCCGGTGCGAATGGTCCGGCTACTTACAGTGGTACCTCCAGTCAGAGCAACGATGTTTATCCTGAAATCTGGCAAGACGATGGTGTCCATGCAAATGGCGATAATGCTCAGATCTTCGGCCATATTGACTTTGACAATCAGGGTGTTCTCCCTGGCCGTTTCGAATTTGATGAATCTGGTACTATCAGCGCCTCCCGTGAAAGTGGTCGGATTGGTCGCAGTGCCGAACGTGGTACTGTCGGTTCAAGCCGTGAAAGCGGTACTGTAGGCAGCAGTCGTGAGAGCGGTTCTCTGGGCTTCAGCGAAGCGGGTACTCAGTCTCTGAGTGGTACGCTGACCGGTTATGCTCAGCATGTAATCAGCCGTTATGTGCGCCATCAGAACAACGCCATTATGGGTGATGATGCTCTGAATAACGCCCGCGGTAACATCGGTGTGAACATCGCAGCCGGTACCGGCAACCTGCAGAACAACAGCCTGGCTATGACCAAGGTTGATGCCATGGATGCCATGCCTGAACCACCAGCTGGTGGTGGCGGTAATGGCGGCGAGACTCCACAGTAATCGGATTCTTTAGCTGATTCCTATTGAGAATGAGGCCGGGCCCCCAGGGCCTGGTCTCTGACTGAATCATAAAGGTCAGACTATGAGTCTTCGAGCTAAGTGGTTGCATTCAAATTTCGCTACCAGGCTGTCTTGCAGCCTGGTTCTGGCGTTTTCCGTAAGTCCTTTCCTGCACGCCGCTAATATTGAGTTTGGGAATGTGGTGCCGGGCATAACAACGATTACCAAACCGGTTATCAGTATGCGCGAACAGCGTTTTCGCCACATTATCCGCCAGCAAACAGATTTCAGTTGTGGTGCAGCAGCACTGGCGACCGTTATGCGGTACGCCTACGGATTAAAAGTTACTGAGGAGGACATGCTGGATGGCCTCTTTGCCGTCAGTGATGTTGATCTGGTTCGTGAACAGGGCTTTTCTTTATTAAACATAAAACACTATGTGGAACGCATCGGCATGCGTGGGCGCGGCTATAAGGTTGAGCCCGACACACTGGAAGAGATCAAGATTCCAACTATTGTTCTGCTGGATCTGAAAGGCTACAAGCATTTCGTAGTTCTGAAGAAAACCGAAGCTGGAATGGTTTATATAGCAGACCCTGCCTTAGGCAACAAAATTATGCCTAAAGAAGAATTCATTAATAGCTGGAACGGTATCGTATTTGCGGTGATCGGACGCGGCTTCGACCGTGCATCCGTGCTGCTCAATCCTAAGCGTCAGTTAACCGCCAGGACCCTGAGTAATACCTTTGCACCACTGAGTGATGCGCAGCTTCTGGATCATGGCTTCCGCCATGCGGAGCTGTTTTGACTTTCCCGAGAGGGAGGAGAGAGTCATGAATATTCGGCAATGGATTAAGCCAACCGGTGTGGCCACCGGTATTGCCTTAATCTCTTTGTTTGGCAACACCCCTTCACTGCACGCAGCTGTGCTACAAGGACCGTTCGGACTGCAGGGGAGCGATGTCAGTGATGCCGAACTGGCCTCAATGCGAGGCCGCTTCGTCGATGGTCGCAATGTGACCTTCTTCGGAATCAGGATGCACACCCAATGGCAACGCCATGGTGGGCATGAATACAACATGGAAATGCATATTAACTTTGATTTATCGGAAGGCCGTTATCGGCCCCGCCTGACAATGTTTCATACCCGGGATCTGGGTACTCCTACTGATACAGCTAATGTCGCCACGCTCGATAATGTTTCGGATAACGGAGCACTGGAAAATGTTTCCGGTGTGGTTCAGAACATCCAGGTTGCGGGGGACAGTAACGCAGTGCATAACGGCGTTGAATGGACGGTAACCGATCAACCGGGTACACAGGACTTTACCGACCTGATAGAGATTGATGGTAGCGGTAACCGGAATCACGTTTCGGATGACGGAGTAACCACGCAGGTATCCGTCGGTGCTAATGGTATTGGCTATCAGGTGGATGTTCCGGATGTCGGTACAGTGACTCAGCAGATCAGCCGTTCACAACTGTCCGGCGGTAACATTCTTCAGAGTACTCAGTTGGATAGTAATCTGAACAGCGTGTTGAATCAGATCGGACTGACCGTGGAGTTAAGCCCGGCAGCCATTGATTCATCCCGTCTACGTCGATTCCATCGGGCACTGGATAATATCCGTGGGCTGTAAAGCGGTACTTTTATTACGTGCTACCTTTATAGATGTACTGCTGCACTTCGGTGCCGGATCAGGTACCGGAGTGCAGCGGGATTACTCTGACAAGGAAGGGGATATCGCATGCAAAATCATTTAAGGCCCAGATGTCTGGCAGGGACTGTAATGACCCTGTTAAGTCTGGCTGTTTCAGGCTCAGTACTCGCAGAAGATGAGGCCATGACGGCCAGTGATGCTGAGCAGTTAAAGTTTGAAATCAAACAGTTGCAGTTGATCAACGAACGTCAGGCGCAGACGTTGCGTGAACTTGAGCAGCGGCTCTATCTGTTAGAGAGTACCGGTGGTGCTCCGGCTCAAAAGCCTGCTCAGCAAACCGCACAGCAACAAACCGGTGAGCCTGTTAAGAAAGAAGCCGGACCGAGTTCCAGCGTAGAGAATATTCTGCAGGAGGAGCACGCGTTATTCAGTGATGATTTCACTCTGGAGCTGGGCTTCAATTACCGAACCTTCGATCGTAAGGATCTCGTATTAGAAGGTTTTCTGGCACTGGATGCCATCTTCCTGGGAGATATCTCAGTGGATGATGTTAAAGCAGATATCTTTACCGTCGATGTCACCGGGCGCTATAACGTGAATGACCGCTGGCAACTGGGTGCAACTCTGCCGTTTGTGTATCGTGAAACCAGCTATCAGCGCAACGTCAATGTCGGGGTCGAGGCGACAGTTGATGAAACCAATATTGGTGATGTCACCATTTCCTCGGCTTATCAGTTGTTTGAGGAAACTGCATCAAGACCAGACATCGTCTGGAATCTGAGTGTTAAAGCGCCGACGGGCAGCCATCCTTATGGTACGACGCTGGAAACCCGTACCCGTACCAGCGGTACCGGCAGTGATACCATTACTTATCCGTCTGAACTGCCAACCGGTAGTGGACTCTGGAGTATCACCAGCAGTCTGTCATTTGTGAAGACAACGGATCCGGCAATTCTGTTTGCGAATATCGGTTATACCCATAATCTGCAGGGTAGCTTTGACGATATCAGCTCTTCAAGTGGTGATCAGCCCGGTGATGTACGTCTGGGTGACTCAATCTTCTATGGTCTGGGTATGGCTTTTGCTCTGAATGAGCGAATGAGTCTGAGCCTGTCTCTGTCTCAACGTCTCAGTCAGAAGAGTGAGACCCGTTTTGATGGCCAGAGCTGGCAGGAGATTATTGGTAGTGATGGTAACGCAGCCTCCTTCACTGTCGGCGGCACTTATGCCATCAGTGACCGACTCTCTATGTCGACTTCTCTGGGGATTGGTCTGACGCCGGATGCATCGGATTTCAGTATCGGGGTGAAATTCCCATACCGTTTCTGATCGGTTGTAATACCGGGTGAGGAGTAATCATCCGGTATATCGTCAACGTCAGTTATATCCACTATAATTCCCGCTCTTTAAGTGAGTGTTGGGGCAGGCATTGGGTTATCTGGCTGTTATCTGGGGTTTTATCGGCATTGCCTTTATCTTTGGCAATGCCATCTTTCGTCTGGGCGCTATCGGACTGGACACGTTTACCCATACTCTGAGCTGGTATCACTGGCTGGCGCTGTTGGTCAGCGTGGTTTTCATGGGGTTTGCTGAGGGCTATCGCGGCTTCCAGCAGGGGTATTCCCCCCGTGTGGCGGCTCGCTTACTCTATCTTCGGGATAACGTCACCCCGCTGCGCTTTGTGCTGGCACC
Source organism: Amphritea sp. (assembly GCA_025800245.1). Lineage (GTDB taxonomy): Bacteria > Pseudomonadota > Gammaproteobacteria > Pseudomonadales > Balneatricaceae > Amphritea. Next base: position 23,515 of record JAOXSA010000449.1, read on the forward strand.
TCTGTTCTGTATGGGCTTTTTTGATATTCAGAAAAAGCGCATGATTGTCAGCTACTGCCTGCTACTGGGGATTCTGGTTCTGGTTCAGCTGGTACATATGCTGGAACAACCCTGGCGTGGCATTGTTGATCTTGGTGTCGTTGTTGGTCTGACCTGGGGCACCGTTTCTATTGTTCTGTTTACGTTGCAGGCGTTCTTTACCGATCGCTTTCAGCACTCTCCTGAGATGCCCTGATGCCTCACTGTATCGTTGAGTATGCCTGTGAGTTGAATGCCAATGCTGTGCTGGAAGCGGTATACATAGGTACCGAGCGGTCCGGTCTGTTTGTTCCTGAAGATATCAAACTGCGTGCTCAGCCTTTCAGAGATTACTTCAGTGGCGCTGGAAAACAGTCGTTTGTGCATGTCAGTGCCCGTATTCTTTCAGGACGAACACTGGAGCAGCGCCAGCAATTATCCCGATCCATTCTGCAGTCGCTGGAGGCATTGGAGTTACGCAACTGCTCTCTAACCGTTGAGGTGATTGAGATGGAGCGACAAAGTTACGCCAAGGCGGTCTCTGCGCCGTAATGTACTGAACTGCGCCGCCACGGAAAGGCGCAATAAAAGGATTTAATTCGGAAACGGAGTTTTCATGCAGATCAGAAATGTCCTGATTGTGACTGTGCTGTTGAACTGGGCTTTGCCCGGATACGCTGCGCTGGGTAACGACATCGAAAAGCTACTGAGTTGTGAGGCGGATAGTCGGGTATTTGATAATCCCGCCTCAGCAGAAAGCCGGACTTTACATCGGGTAATGGCCAGCCTTGAATCCGGTGAAGAGGACTTTGTGTCGGCCCGGCCGGTGAATGTATTCGGCATGACGCTGCACTCTTTCAAGCCCGGGGCTGGTATGTCGCCAGGTTTCAGAGTCACCTATAAACTTGAACGTGATGCGGTACGTAAACAGCTGGAAGAGCGTTACGGTATCCATTTCGAACAGTGTAATAAGCGCAGCTGTTTTACCGAGTCTGAATCCAGAGCTCTGGTTCTGGGAGCTGAGGCGGGTCTTACCTACTTTTTCTGCGCCTATACTTCCCGACGTTAGACATACAATCAATAAAGGGGCTTAAAAGCCCCTTTATTTATGGTCAGCCCAGGAACAGCTTGTAGGCTGGGTTATCTGTTTCTTCCCAGTAGTTATAGCCGATATCGTCCAGGAACTGGGCCACCAGAGGACGCTCATCTTCCGGTACCTGCATGCCCACCAACACCCGGCCATACGCAGCACCGTGGTTACGATAATGGAACATGGAGATATTCCAGCGTCCGCCCAGTTTACTGAGGAAATTCATCAGCGCGCCCGGGCGTTCAGGGAACTCAAACCGGTAGAGAATCTCATTGGTGACTGATGCTGGTGCGCGACCACCCACCATGTAGCGTACATGCAGCTTGGCCATCTCGTTATCGGACAGATCGATCACTTTATAGGCTTCGCTCTTCAGGTCGTCGATCAGCTCCTGGCGATCGTTGCCTTCGCTACGCAGCTGCACGCCAACAAAGATCTGAGCATCTTCATCGTCGGCATAGCGGTAGTTGAACTCGGTGATATTGCGTTTGCCCAGATCGGTACAGAACTGTTTGAAGCTGCCTGGCCGTTCCGGAATTTTTACGGCGATGATCGCTTCGCGGTTTTCACCAATCTCAGAGCGCTCGGCAACGTGGCGCAGACGGTCAAAGTTGACGTTGGCACCACTGTCAATAGCGATCAGTGTTTCGCCCTGCGCCGCTTCCCGGGCAACGTACTTTTTCAGACCGGCTACCGCGAGAGCGCCCGCCGGTTCGGTAATTGAACGGGTATCCTCGAAGATATCCTTGATCGCCGCACAGATCTCATCGGTATTAACGGTGATAACTTCGTCGACATATTGCTGACAGATATCGAAGGTGTTCTCGCCAATCTGCGCTACTGCAACGCCGTCGGCGAAAATACCGACCTGCGGCAGAATCACCCGCTCGCCGGCTTCCATCGCTGCTTTCAGGCAAGCTGAATCTTCCGACTCGACGCCGATCACTTTGGTTTCCGGGCGCAGGTACTTGATATAGACCGCAATACCAGCGATCAGGCCGCCACCGCCCACCGGTACAAATACCGCATCGATGGGGCCGCTTTCCTGGCGCAGAATCTCCATCGCTACGGTACCCTGACCGGCGATAACATCGGGATCATCAAACGGGTGAACGTAGGTGTAGCCGTGCTCTTCAACCAGCTTTCTGGAATGTGCGGATGCTTCGTCAAAAGTTTCGCCAAACAGGACAACGTTACCGCCCCGGGCTTTCACGCTGTTCACCTTAATGTCCGGTGTGGTCTTCGGCATGACAATGGTAGCGTTGACGCCCAGAATCTTAGCGGACATCGCCAGCCCCTGAGCATGGTTTCCTGCAGAGGCAGCAATAACGCCCCGCTGGCGTTCTTCTTCAGTGAGCTGGGCCATTTTGTTGTAGGCGCCGCGCAGCTTGAAGGAGAACACCGGTTGCAGATCTTCCCGCTTCAGCAGTACGCGATTGCCCAGTCTGGCGCCGAGGCTGGTGGCCTCGTCCAGTGGGGTTTCAATCGCAGCATCATAGACGCGGGCATCTAAAATTTTCTTTATATATCGGTGTGCCATCGGTTGCTTTCAGTTATTTGCTGCAATCCCTGAAGGATCGCGGTGAGTGAAGAGATTGATGGTAATCTTTGCTATGGTTTTCGTCTATAAGATAGCGCGTTAAAACAGTATAATCAGGCGATCACTTACCTTTATACGGGGTTCCCCATACAATGACTCAAGACGAGATGAAGCTGGCCGTAGCTCAGGCCGCTGTCGAGTATATCAAGCCTAAGCTGACTGCCGATTCCATCGTCGGTGTTGGCACGGGTTCTACTGCCAATTTCTTTATCGATGAACTGGCTAAAATCAGTCACCTGTTTGGCGGTGCGGTTGCCAGCTCGGAAGCGACGGCTGAGCGTCTGAAAGGCCACGGTATCGATGTTTTCGATATGAACTCTGTCGATCAGATGGAAGTGTATGTGGATGGCGCGGATGAATTTGATGGCCGGATGAATCTGATCAAGGGCGGTGGTGGTGCACTGACCCGCGAAAAGATTGTGGCTGATGTAGCAAGAGAATTTGTTTGTATCGTTGATGAGTCTAAGAAAGTAGACCTGTTGGGCAATTTCCCACTGCCGGTTGAAGTCATTCCGATGGCCCGCTCTCAGGTAGCCCGTGCGCTGGTCAAGCTTGATTGCATGCCGGTATACCGTGAAGGTTTTGTCACAGACAACGGTAATGTGATTCTGGATCTGGAAGGTATGCAGATTGAGCAGCCGGCCGAGTTGGAAGCGACTATCAACAATATTGTCGGTGTTGTGACCAATGGTCTGTTTGCCCGTCGTGGCGCAGATGTTGTGCTGATGGGTACGCCGAATGGTGTAGAAACCATTAGCTGAACCGGATCTGCCGTAATAAAAAAGGCCTTCAGATGAAGGCCTTTTTTATTTGAACCGTGTCCGCTCAGAACTGGATGTTGCTCCAGCCCAGAATCGCAGGCATGCAGATCCATGCCAGTGCGCAAGCGTTGATCAGGAACCATACAGGACCTGAACCGTCACGGAAGTTTTCGTCATGACTAGCCATGATTTTGCACCCGTAAGTAAGATTGCTATAGAACTGTGAATATCACCGTAATTGCGGGCCTTAAGACCTCTTTTCCAGTGAAACCGCCGGCGATTTTACAGGGCGCAGGTACGCTTGTGTAGTTATATCTTTGGATTATTGCGCTGTATGTCGGGTTCAGACATGGCAGTAATAACGTGGCGCAGGGTATAGGAACCTGTCGTCGGTAGCTGCTACTATTCTGGTTATTACCGGCGCCAGTGGATGACGTGAAGCCTATGAAAAAGTTACTGAAAATCAGCCTGTTGTCTCTGTTTATTTTGTTCCTGACATTGCATACAGGGCTGCATATCGGCCGGGATATGGCGGTGCAATGGCTGCTGGATCAGGGTGCTGAATCTGCTAGAATACACAGTCTGCAAATTAACTGGCTGACAGGTCGTCTGCGGGTACAGGGGGTTGAAATCCGGACACCGGAACAGCCTGATCTGCGCATGGATCGACTGGCGCTGCAGCTGGATTACGGGGCTTTGTTCAAACAGCGCATTCTGATTACCGGACTGACCCTGGAAGGTACGGCGTTGAATCTCAGACAGGTTCGTGAAGGGGAGACGGATCATTTTTATCTGGGGCCGGTGGCTTTACCTGCAGCTGAAACAGAAGCAGAAGAGCAGCCTGCAACGCCATCCCGGTGGGCATTTGGTGTTGCGGATGTACAGATCAATGATTTTTCCTTTCAGGCCCTGCTGCCGGATCAGAGCCACAATCTGATGCTCAATGAAGGTTATCTCGATGCCCTTTATACCTGGGAGAGGCTGGCCTTTACTCAGGTAATGCTGAAAGGGGCGATTAACGGGGCAGACTTTGATCTGGATACCCGGTCACAGCCTTTGCCTGACACCAAACGATCAGAATTGACCATTAAGCTGGATAAGCTACCGCTGCACTCTGTCACAGGGCCGTTTGTGCCCGGTCTTGAAGCCGTTGTCAGTGTTGATCTGACATTGCAGGCTGAAGCGGGTGAGCAGATCAGCCTGCAGCAGAAGGGCAGTATCCGGGTCGAGAGCTTCCGTTTCCGCGATAAAGATTTTTCGGTTAGCCAGCGGCGGCTGCTCTGGCAGGGCGATGTCAGCGCGGAGCTGATGCCAGGAGAAAAACAGAAGGTTGCTGTGAATGGCCAGTTGCAAGGTGCCGGACTCAGACTGAAGCAGCAGGACACCGATCTGGCCCTGGCTGATCTGAACTGGCAGGGCCGGGTGGCACTGTCGGGGATGAATAGTGCGATTCAGCAGATCCGTGAGACGGGCACTCTTCATTTGAGCGGTCTGGAAGCGATGCTGCCCGACCTTGCAGTATCACAGCAGCAGTTGAGCTGGAATGGCGGGGTTGATCTTGCTCTCGATCAGCAGGGTCTGCAGAACATCGCTTTCAAAGGGGACGTGAAAGGCAGTAACAGTGATCTGCGGATGACCGATCGTCTGCATGCCAGGCTCAGTTCATTGAACTGGAAAGGTGATCTGGATATGAAACCCTCTGAGCAGGGCTTCAGTATCCGTGGCGAACAGGGAGCATTGAGCCTTGGAGCCCTGAACGTGCAGAGTGCTGCGCAGCAGGGTGTTGTGCGCAGTGAGGGGCTGGAGTTACAGGATATTTCATTGGCGTTGCCGGATTCGCTGGCAGTCGGAAACCTTTCCGGTCGTGGGATCAGGGTCGCACCGGCCAGCGAGAAGCCTTCACTGGCAGAGTTGAATGTAGCACTGAAACAGCTGCAGCTGACTCTGGGGCAGCGACTGGATATTGCGTCGGTTGCTATCAGTGATCTGAAAGTCGATGAAACACTCAGCAAAGATAAACAGCCGCGTAATACCGATAGATTACTGGCTGCAGTAGAACAACTATCCGGACCGTCGCCTGAAGCTGCTGCCGGGACTGATGATAAGGACGCAGCAACAGGGGATAATCAACCACTGCGGGTAAGCATCGGAGAACTCACTATTAATGGTGACAGCCGTGTCCGGTTCAGGGATCAGAGCGTTTCACCGGCATTCAGTACCGAACTGGCGTTGCAGAAAGTCCGTGTTACCGGCCTGGATACTGTGAGTCAGAAACCCGCAGCCTTCGATCTGGATTTGAAACTGAATAGCTTTACCCGGTTTGATCTCAAAGGTACGACTAATCTTGCTGCAGGCGGAGAAAATGCAGAATGGCAAGGGCATCTTAAGCAGCTTGATCTGCCACGGATCAGTCCCTACAGCATCGGCTATACCGGCTACTACCTGAACAGCGGCCAGCTCTATCTGACCAGCACCGGGACTCTGAAGCAGGGGCAGATCGATGGTAATAACGAGATCAGGATTAACCGGCTGGAAGTGGAAGTGGCGGATCAGGATCAGATGGCGAAATTCAGCAAACAGTTGTCGATGCCGCTGGGAACTGCGATCTCGATTCTGCAGGACAGCGATGACAATATTGAGCTGGATGTACCGGTCAGCGGTTCACTGGATGATCCGGATTTCGGCTTGCAGAGCGTGGTGAAACTGCTGGCAGGCAAAGGCCTGAAACAGGCTGCGTTCAGCTTCCTGACTAAATCTCTGCAGCCTTACGGTACTCTGATTTCACTGGCAGGCAGTGCCATCATGGAAGGCGCGTTCGTGACGTTGCAGCCGGTTAGCTTCACTCCGGGACAGGCGCAGCTGAACGTTGAGGGGCTGGATTATCTTGGCAAGATCAGCACCATGATGGCGGATCGTAAGGGGATGCGGCTGAATATCTGCGGTCAGGTAGTACAGCAGGATCAGCAGTTGATTGTGGAGCAACTGGCAAAGGAAAATGCTGAGCGCAAAGAACCATTGGACGAGAGTGCCCTGGCAGAGCTGGAGCAGGAGCGGCTGGTTGCTCTGGCGCAGCAGCGATCCGATGCGGTGAAATCGGTGTTGCTGCAAAGCCTGCCCGGCGAGCGACTGTTCAGCTGCTTCCCGGTACCCAAGCTGGATGATCCTGCCGCACCACCACAGGCTCTGCTGGCACTCTGATCCGGAGCGCTGCGGCAGAGCCTTAGCTCTGCCGCAGTTGCCGGTAGCCGCTTTTCCGGTGAGCTCCCAGGGTGCCGAGCAGGAAGATAACTGCTCCGCTTAAGGGGAGTAACAGCCAGATGGCGGGATGCCAGACCAGCGGCAGCTCCAGTAGACGCAGTCCGATCAATCCGGTCAGCAGTTCACTCAGTAATGCGGCCATCACCCCACTCAGTAATCCCAGCAGTGTGAACTCCAGCAGATCGAGCTTCAGTGTCTGGCCAGGGGTACTGCCGAGCACCTGTAACAGAGCGTTCTCATGGCGGCGCTGTTCCAGTTCCTGATGCAGCAGTAACTGCACCAGCAGAATGCCAGCCGCCAGGGTTAGTCCGAGAACAATGGTTGAAGCCTGAATCAACTGATTGATCAGCGTGTTGGCCTGGTCGATCCACTGTCCTACATCAATCAGGGTTAGTGCCGGGAACTGCTTCAACAGGCCCCGGCTTATTTCTGCCTCGTCGCTACTGAGGCGGAAGCTGGTGATGAACGTCTGTGGATAATTCTCCAGTGCCCCGGGGCTGAAAATGACATAGAAGTTTGGCTTGAATGAACGCCACTCAACCTGCCGGACACTGGTGATGGTGGCGGTAATCTGCTGGCCGGCCAGCTCAAAGGTCATCTGGTCTCCCAGTTGCAGCCCCAGTGTTTCAGCAAACTCCTGTTCCACCGAAATCTCCGGTTGCTCCGGTGATGACCACCAACGTCCCCGGGTCAGTGGGTTATGGGCCGGACGATCCGCAGACCAGCTCAGATTCAGCTCCCGATGCAGCGCATTGTGCTCCATCTGCTGTTCCGACAGGGCTTGTTCCGGAGTGAGTCCGTTAATACCGGTGACCCGGCCCCGGATCATCGGGTACAGCGTATGCTCTACAGATTGTTGCTGCAGAAACTCTCCGACCGCCTGCACTTCCCAGGGCTGGATATTGATAACAAACTGATTCGGTGTGTCTTCCGGTAGCTGATTCTGCCAGCGCTCAACCAGTTCTGTCTGGCTGAGGAAGAGGCTGCATAACAGAGCCAGCAAAAGGCTCATGATGCCCAGCTGAATCCGGTGCCACTGGCGTTGCTGTCTTAAGCGATAAAGCAGCAGGCGACCAAGCTTGAAGCGTTTGGCCAGTTGTCTTGCCAGAGGTGGTAGCAGCGTCGCGGCGATGACCCCTGCCAGCAGAGTGCAGAGTCCGATAAGTAGCAGAGCCAGCAGCGCATTCAGGAGTGAGTCCAGATAAAGTGCCAGTACCGCACCCAGTAGCAATATCAGAACAATCCTGGCTGGGTATGTCAGAGGGTTCTGCCGCAGTAATTCCTGCCTGAGCAATCCCATTACCGGTGTATTACTGATCTGCAACAGTGGACTGAAGCCCAGAATTAACAACAGCGCCAGACTCATGACCGGGCCGACCAGATAGTACTCCGGTGCCGGATCTGGCAAGCCACCCGGGATCAGAGATTGCAGCAGCTGATGGGCAATAAACAGCAGCAATTGGCTCAGCAGGGTGCCTGCGATGGCAGCGATAGCCCAGCCGGATAACAACTTGAGCAGATAGAACTGCAGAATCTGGGTGTGTTGCATGCCCAGTGATTTCAGCAGTGCGCAGCGGCTCTGCTGGGCACTGCTGTAACGGCGCAGGCAGAGACTGATCAGCAGACCGCAGAGCAGCAGTCCGAACAGGGATGAAAGGCGCAGAAAACCGGAGGCATTTTTTATCGCCCCATCGGCCATTGGTTGGTCGGTATACACCGATGCCAGACGCTGTTGCGGGTTCAGTTGTGGCTCCAGCCACTCAGAAAAACGGCGGACTGAGGCTTCATCGCCACTGAACAGTAATCGGTAGCCGATCCGGCTACCGGGCTGAATGACGCCGGTGGCATCAAGATCTGCCCGGTTAATGATCAGTTGCGGGCTGAAGCTGCGGAAACCGGTACCACGGTCCGGAGAACGGACAATCGCGGCGGTGATCAGCAGCTCCTGATATCCCAGAGTGATGCGACTGCCGACCTCTGCGTTGAGCCGGTCCAGCAGGGTCTGTTCGGCCCAGGCGGTGCCCGGTGGTGGAATTGCAGTGCTTTGCTGTGGAACCGTGACGATTTCCCCACGCAAGGGATAGGGGGCGTTGACGGCCCGGATTGAACTCAGCAGGAGTTGCTCATCCTGGCTGATCATGGATGAGAACTGCACTACTTCCGTCAGTGCCAGACTTTGGGACTCGGCCTGTTGAATCACTTCCGGGGCTGGCGGTCGGGCATCGGACAGAGTCAGATCAGCGCCGAGTACAGCCTCGCTCTGGCGGCTCAGCCCCTGTTCAAGCTGGTGCCCCAGCACGGTCAGAAATCCAGCCAGGCTGGTTGCCAGAATGAGCGCCAGCAGTAACGAACGCCATTCCAGCGTGCGGAGGTCGGTGCGGCTCTGTTGTCGTAGCAGGCGCAGCATCCGGCCCCATGACAGTTGCGATTGCATCATAGTGGTTCCAGTGCTCCCTGATGCAGGCGCAGACAGCGTTGGCAGCGCTGAGCCAGATGCGGGTCGTGGGTGATCAGAATCAGGGTGGTCTGATGACTGCGATTCAGCTCAAATAGCTGATCAATGATGTCCTGACCGGTGGCTTCATCAAGATTTCCCGTGGGTTCATCAGCAAACAGCAGGGCAGGCTCTGTGGCAAAGGCCCGGGCAATGGCAACCCGCTGTTGTTCCCCACCGGACAGTTGCGCCGGTGTATGATCGTAGCGATCGGTCAGCCCGACCTGATCGAGCCAGTATGCTGCCTGTTGTTCTGGTTGCGGGTGGCCCTGTATTTCCAATGCCAGTTGCACGTTATCGAGTGCGCTGAGTTCCGGTAACAGCTGGAATGACTGGAAGATAAAGCTGATATGTTCGGCCCGTAACTGAGCCCGGGTGGCTTCATCCAGTGAGTGCAATGGATGATTCAGCAGCGAAATGGAACCGCCGCTGGGTTCATCCAATCCGGCCAGCAGGCTTAACAGTGTTGACTTACCCGCTCCGGACTGACCGATAATGGCGATGCTTTCGCCACGTTTTGCGCTTAAACTAATATCGCGGAATATGGTCAGATCTTCCTGATGGCCGGGAAATGTTTTACTGATCTCACTGGCTTGTAGCACAACATCGTTCGTTGGAGTCGACATGATTCGTATCGTTACTCTCTGTTTATTACTGTTTACCAGCACTGCCTGGAGCAGTTCGATTCTGGTACTGGGTGATAGCCTTTCCGCTGCCTATGGTATGCCTTCCAAGGATGGCTGGGTAGCGTTGTTACAACAGCGCCTGCAACAGCAGGGATACCAGTATAACGTCGTCAATGCCAGCATCAGCGGAGAAACCACCCATGGCGGTCTGACCCGGCTGACGTCGGCACTGGATCGCCATCAGCCTGCGCTGGTGGTACTGGAACTGGGAGCCAATGACGGCCTGCGTGGAGCGCCCTTGCCACTGATTCGACAGAATCTTGGGCAATTGATTCAAAAATCGAGAGACAGTGGTGCTGAAGTGCTGCTGTTCGAGATGAAATTGCCGCCTAATTATGGCCCCGGTTACAGCCAGGGCTTCTCCGCTGTTTATGATACGGTGGCGCAGGAGTATCAGATTGCGATGGTGCCGTTTTTTATCGAACCGGTGGTGCTGAAGCCGGAACTGATGCTGCCGGACGGCCTGCATCCGAATGCGAAGGCCCAGCCAGAACTATTGGAGCAGGTCTGGCCATATTTGCAGCCACTGCTGAAAAGCCCTGGTGAATCGGAATAATCACCACTATGCGGGTCCCCTGGTCATGATTACGGCTGATCTGAAATACGCCGCCTAAGGCCCGGACCCGCTCCCGCATACCGATCAGGCCAAAGCCTTTCTTGTAAGCGATCGCGTCAATGTCGAAGCCTTTGCCATCATCGCTGATGGTGACTTCCAGCCTGTCACCCTGAATCTCCCGGCGCTCACCCTGGCTGATACGGTGTATATCCAGCCAGACATTGCTGGCCCCGGCATACTTGATGATATTGCTGAAGGCTTCCTGAGTCAGACGATAGAGGGTGATGTTGTAATCTTCAGACATCTCGTTGAGCGCACCCTGATAATCGGTGTGCAGAGAGATGCCGTGTTCATCAAAGCGGTTGGCAATGATGCATTCCTGAATTGCGTCCATCAGTCCCAGGTCGTCCAGTGCCGAAGGTCTCAGGGTGCGCATCATGCCGTAGGTGACATCGTAGATGTGCTGAGCGATGGCATCGATGGAGTCAGCTGTCTGATTCACAATACTGTTCTCTTCCGGATGAATCCGTTTGAGAATCTTGGCATCGGTGCGGATCGCTGTCAGTGATTGCCCCAGCTCATCATGCAGTTCCCGGGACAGGTTGCGTCGCTCTTTTTCCTGAACCGCCAGGACCTGATGGGTCAGCCGGCGATTTTCCATCAGCTGATCATGCAGTTCCCGGGTGCGCTCATGGATGCGTTGTTCCAGCTGCTGGCGTTCATTATTCAGCTTTTCGTAGATGTTGTTCTGTTCCCGGGCGGCGAGAATTTTGTGGCGCAGAAAAGCTTTCAGTAACACAAACAGGGCACCGGAAAACAGGAACAGAATCAGCAGTAAACCCAGATTCAGATTACGCCATTGTACCTGCTGAACAATTTGTAACCGGAAAGACTGACCGAAGCGATTAATGGTGCGCTCTTCTGTCAGCAGCGGGAGAATACCGGTTTCCACGCTGGTCTGGTCCGGAGAGAGACGCTGATCCAGCATCGTGCCCTGTTCATCCATCAGACGGATGCTGGCACCGGGATTGAGGAAACTGGAGCCCGGTAACAGGCTGGCAATATTGATCACCAGTGACGCGATATAGAGATTCTGCTCATCGGGTTTAGTATTGCGGTCGAAAAACGCCAGGAACAGGGCGTAGCCGGATTGTCCGTTATCCAGTCTGAATGGCTGGGAAGCCACTGGCTGATGGTAACGGCGGGCAAAGCTGATGGTTTCTGTGAACACCGGGTCGGTCATCAGGTCGTCATTCAGAAGATAGCGGGTATCGGCGTTCAGTGGTTCAACAAAGGTGATGGGGAACAGGGTGTTACTGAGTGGCTGGTCCGGCGAGACGTTGTAATCGGAGGTGCTGCCGTAGCTGCTTTGTGGTGCTGTTTTCTGCTGCTGAATCTGCAGCCGTTCGATATGGGGATAGCGCTTACGCATATCGTTGGCGAAGCTGCTGATCGCGCCGATATCATTGGGGCGTGAACTGACCAGAACCGTGAAGTTCTGCAGCAGCACCTCGTTAATGTAGGCTTTTTCGTAAACCGAGGAGTAAACGTAGTGAGCATCATTGCTGAGGGTTGTCTGCAGCCTCTTATAATCAGCAAACAGACTGAGGCCGACCATCAGAAAGGTCAGAACCAGCCATACAGCAGTAATCAGTGAAAAATGGCCTTTTCGCATGGTTGAGAAGCGTGTCCCTGTTGCACGTTGAATTCCATCTCCGTCAGGTAAGTGTAATATATTTTTCGTTCAGGCGAAAAAAAAGACACCCTAAGGTGTCTTTTCTGATGTTCTGATCTGAATCAGAATATGTAATGGACTTATGCAAAGTTCGCGTTAACGAAGTCCCAGTTAACCAGAGCCCAGAAACCTTTCAGGTAGTCAGGACGAACGTTGCGGTAGTCGATGTAGTAAGCGTGTTCCCACAGGTCAACAGTCAGCAGTGGAGTCTGACCTTCAGTCAGTGGGCAGCCTGCGTTGCTGGTGTTAACGATTTCGATAGAACCGTCAGCGTTCTTAACCAGCCAGGTCCAGCTGGAACCGAAGTTGTTCACTGCTTTGTCGTTCAGCTCTTCCTGGAATGCAGCGAAAGAACCCCACTTAGCGTTGATCGCATCAGCGATAGCGCCAGTTGGCTCACCGCCACCGTTTGGAGACAGGCAGTTCCAGTAGAACGTGTGGTTCCAGATCTGGGCTGCATTGTTGAATACACCGCCAGCTGGAGCAGAAGTGATGATCTCTTCCAGAGTCTTACCTTCGTACTCAGTACCTGGTACCAGACCGTTCAGCTTAACCACGTAAGTGTTGTGGTGTTTGCCGTGGTGGAAATCCAGAGTTTCCGCGGAGATGTGAGGTTCCAGTGCATCTTTGGCGTAAGGCAGTGCTGGTAGTTCAAAGCTCATAAGTAGTTACCTTTAGTGTCAGGTTCAGCATAGATTGCAAAACTGTAAAATATAGATAGGGTCTTTCTTATTATTTTTCAAGACATACTCTTGCGATGACGCATCATAGCACCGATATTCTGCTATTTCATGAACATTTAGACCCCGGAAAATGAGTGGATTTATGAGACTAAAGTAAGCTGATTCTTTCCGCTTAACTGTTAGAATCATCAGGGCTTGTGAGCAAATCATAAAAATAATCTGAAAGGCGCTATACGTTATATGGGCAAGGTATTTCTTTGGATCTCTGCAGTACTGTTACTGGTCTTTACAATGAAGACACAGTATCTGACATCAAAAACCTGGGAGCCGTTTAAACAGGGCTGTATGGCTGGCGGTTCCGCCACAGAAGAGCAGTGCAGCTGTTTGTCTGATTATGTCCATAAGCACTTCAGTGATCGTGAAGTCGAGCAGATTATGGCCGGTACACTGCAGAGCGAGGCGATGCAGCAGAAAGTTGAGAGCATTGTCCGGGTAGGCTCCCGGGAGTGTAAGGCTCCTTAGTGTAAAGCTCTGTAGTGTAAAGCTCCGTAAGTATTCAGAGTCCGTTCTGAATAACTGAAGCCGGGCAGGGTTGTCGTCAGGCAGCCCTCACGACTGTGACTCGTTTGATAACAGTGTTGTCGGAAAGGCTTTATCCCCGATCACAAAAAAGTCAGGATTAATCAGGCTTTCTCTGGTGTTGTAGCGCAGTGGCTGCAACTGGCTATCCAGTATCTGGCCGCCCGCGGCTTCCACAACAGCCTGGGCTGCCGCTGTATCCCATTCACAGGTGGGATAAAGGCGGGGATAGATATCCGCCAGCCCCTCGGCTATGACACACATTTTTAATGAACTGCCGTAATTGTCTTTCTGTAATGGACCGAACTGTTCGGTTAACCGTTCCAGAACCGGCGTCTCTTTATCGGTCTTATGGCGTCGACTGGCCAGCACCTTCAGCGGGGAGTTGTGCGGGCGGGTCTGAATCATCGCCGGTGCCTGGTCACGCTTCTGTTTCCATGCGCCGCCGTCCCGGCTACCGAAATAGCAGATACCTGAAACCGGCAGGCAGATAACCCCCATGACCGGTTGATGATCCTCGATCAGTGCGATATTGACGGTAAACTCATCGTTACGACGAATAAACTCTTTGGTGCCATCCAGTGGGTCGATTAACCAGTAGCGCTGCCATTGGCTGCGTTCACTGAATGGTATTTCGGCAGACTCTTCACTGAGTTGGGGGATATCCGGAGTAAGGTTATTCAAACCCTGTTCAATAATCCGGTGTGCGGCCAGGTCGGCCTGAGTCAGCGGGGAGTTATCTGCTTTCTCCTGAATGCCATGATCGTCCTGTTGGTAAATGGTCATAATGGCATCACCGGCTTCACGGGCGATCTGTAACAGGGGTTGAATCAGTGGGTTCATAGTGACTCCCCGGCGCAGGCTCAGGTTTTGTTGAGTTGATCTCTGACCATATAAAGGGCCGCGATAGCCCGGGCTTCGGAGAAATCTTCCCGGGCAAACAGCTCATTCAGCTGACTCAGTGGCCAGCGTACCACTTCCATCTCTTCGGGCTCATCGCCTTCCAGTCGGCAGGGGAAAAGATCCTGTGCCAGAACCGTGGTGATCTTGTGGCCCATGTAGTTGGGAGCGGAGGTCATCTCTTTGATGGTCTGCAGCTGATTGGCACCAAAACCGGCTTCCTCTTTCAATTCCCGGTTAGCCGCTTGCAGGGCATCCTCACCCGGATCAATCAGGCCTTTGGGCAGGGTCAGCAGATAATCTTCCAGACCCACCGCGTACTCTTTAATCAGCAGAACATTTTCATCGGCATCGATGGCGGCAATCATTACTGCACCACGGCCGCGGTTTGCCAGCCGTTCATAGGTGCGCTCAGCACCGTTCGAAAAGCGCAGTTCAATCTCTTCTACCTGAAACAGACGGCTGCGAGCGGTGGCAGTTACCTTCAAAATATCGGGCTTTTTGGGCATACTGGATCGTTCCTCGAAAATGAATGTCCAATGAGTGACTATAACCTCCCGGTGTACGTTTGAATATGGATTGGCAAAATATTGATACAGTGCTGCTGGATATGGACGGCACGCTGCTGGATCTGCACTTTGATACCTATTTCTGGCTCGAGCATCTGCCAGTTCGCTATGCCGAGCTGCACAGTGTCGATCATGCTGAAGCGCAACGCTGGTTGCATGAACGAATCCGGTCTGAACAGGGTACACTGAACTGGTATTGCCTGGATTACTGGTCCCGTGAGCTGAATGTCGATATCAAAGCACTGAAAGAGGAGATCCGTGAGCGGATCGCTTTCAGGCCTCATGTGCACGATTTTCTGGAACACCTCAAAGGCGAGGGCATTCGTCGGGTGATTGTGACAAATGCTCATCGGGACAGTCTGTCGATTAAACTGGAGGAAACCGGTCTGGATCAGCTGGTGGACCGTATTATCTCCAGTCATGATTATCAGGTACCCAAAGAGGAGCAGGCGTTCTGGCACCGGCTGCAGGAGCAGGAACCGTTTGATCCATCCCGCACATTGCTGGTGGATGATAGTCTTGCGGTGCTGGCTTCGGCACGGAAATACGGCATTGGTTATCTGTTGAGTATTGTCCAGCCAGACAGTCAGCAGCCCCAGCGAGAGATTAAAGAGTTTAATGCCATTGAGCATTTTGATGAGATTATTTCTGAACGATGAGTAATGAGCAGGCAAAGGTCCGCCTTGATAAGTGGTTATGGGCGGCGCGGTTTTTTAAGACCCGGGGTATCGCCAAGCAGGCGATTGAGGGTGGCAAGGTTCATTATGAAGGCCAGCGGGCCAAGTGCAGTAAGGTGGTCGAGGTCGGCGCTGAGCTGGTTATCCGCCAGGGTTTCGATGAAAAGACCGTAGTCATTGAGGCGATCTCTGATCAGCGCCGTGGCGCACCGGAAGCCCGTTTGCTGTACCGGGAAACCGAAGACAGTGTTAAACAGCGTGAAGATGCGGCAGCCCAGCGTAAAGTGATGCGCGGCAATGTTGGGCCGGATCACAGGCCAAATAAGAAAGACCGACGCAAGATTATGCAGTTTAAGGATCGCTAGGGGAAATTCTTGTTCGCAAGAGGCCTTGTGTTAAAATTATTTTCTTAGCTGAATCTATCTACGAGTACTTAAGTCACCATGAGCAGTCCTGACCAGCTTCAACGGGTCATATTTGAACAGGCCGATATCCGCAGTGTTATTTCCGGTCTGGAGCAGAGTTATCAACAAGCCCTTGCCAATCACCAGTATCCCGCGCTGATCAACGAGCTGCTGGGGCAGATGATGGCCGCGGTCAGCCTTCTGAGTGCGACTCTGAAGTTTGACGGTCGCCTGATGCTGCAGGCACAGAGTGAGAATCAGGTAAAAGTACTGATGGCTGAATGCAACCATCAGCGGGATCTGCGTGCCATTGCCCGCTTTGACGGTGAGCTGCCTGAGCAAGCCAGTTTCCATGAATTACTGCAGGGCGGTCAGATGGTGATTTCCATTGAACCGGATCAGGGGCAGCGCTATCAGGGTGTAGTACCGCTGGAAGGCGAAACGCTGGCTGCGTGCCTTGAAGCCTATTTCGAACGCTCAGAGCAATTGCCAACCCAGATTCATCTGGCGGCCGATGGCCAGCGTGCGGCAGGTTTTCTGCTGCAGGTGATGCCAGCCAAAGGGGATTCTGCGGATGAATGGCAGCATTTCAGCTATCTGGCGGCCACGTTGAAAGATGAGGAACTGCTGGAGCTGGATAACACCACCATTCTGCGCCGTTTGTTCCATGAAGAAGATTGTCGCCTGTATGAGGCGGATGCGCTGCAGTTCCACTGTGACTGCTCCCGTCAGCGTACAGCCAACGCACTGCGCTATATGACTCAGGAGGAGTTGGAATCCATTATTCAGGAAGAGGGATCTATCGAGGTCAACTGTCAGTTCTGTAGCGAACGTTACAGCTTTGATCAGTCTGATATCACTATGATGTTTTCAGATACCGCCAACATAGAAGGCTCTGATCAGATCCACTGATCACGCCCTCTGTCGCGCGGTGTTGCTGCCAAACGGGAAACGTTCTCAATTGATGGTGTTTTGTACACTTTTTTGACATAATACGCGTCCTTAAATAATAACGGCTCCCCAGAATTCCCCGATGAGTTCTGTCATAGAGGGGTCAGGCAGCTTTTCAGGTAAAAATTTATTTTTTTTGGCAATAAAGCCAAGGGAATCCAGTAATGAGCAAAGAAACCGTGAACACTGTACACGTAAATTTGAGCCCGGCTCAGCTAGTTGAAAAAGCCATCCAGCGTGGCGAAGGTACTCTCGCTGACACCGGTGCGCTGGTCGTAAAAACCGGAAAGCGTACAGGCCGCTCTCCAATGGACCGCTTCATCGTTGATGAGCCAAGCACCTCTGATGCAATCCATTGGGGTCCGATCAACCGTCCTTTCGATGCTGAAAAATTCGATGCACTGTGGGCACGTGTTGAAGAGCACCTGGCCGAGCGCGAGCACTTCGTATCCAACGTTCACGTAGGTTCTGATTCTAACCACTACCTGCCGGTTGTTATGTCTACTGAGACTGCATGGCAGAACCTGTTCGGTCAGAACCTGTTTATCCGTCCGGAAGAGTTCAACCCGAAATCCAAAGAAGAGTGGCAGATCCTGAACGCTGCTGGCTTCGAGTGTGATCCTGAGCGTGACGGCACCAACAGCGATGGTTGCGTCATCATCAACTTCGCTAAGCGTAAAGTGCTGCTGGCTGGTATGCGCTACGCGGGTGAAATGAAAAAGGCGATGTTCTCTGTACAGAACTTCCTGCTGCCAGAGAAAGACGTTCTGCCAATGCACTGCTCTGCAAACGTTGGTGAAGATGGTGACACGACTCTGTTCTTCGGTCTGTCCGGTACCGGTAAAACGACTCTGTCTGCAGATCCATCCCGTTACCTGATCGGTGATGACGAGCACGGTTGGGGTAAGGGCGTTGTATTCAACCTGGAAGGCGGTTGCTACGCAAAGACTATCGATCTGAGCCAGAAGAACGAGCCAATTATCTGGGATGCGATCCGTTTTGGTGCAATCGTAGAGAACGTTGCTCTGAACGAGAAGCGTACTGCTGACTACAGCGATACCTCTCTGACTGAGAACGGCCGTTGTGCTTACCCTCTGCAGCACGTTGAAAAACGTACCGAAGAGAACATGGGCGGCGAGCCGAAAGCGATTGTCTTCCTGACCTGCGACCTGACCGGTGTACTGCCTCCGGTTTCTATCCTGTCTAAAGAAGCGGCTGCGTACCACTTCCTGTCCGGTTACACCGCACTGGTCGGTTCTACCGAGATGGGTTCCGGTGGCGGTATCAAGTCCACCTTCTCTACCTGCTTCGGCGCACCATTCTTCCCACGCCCTGCCAGCGAGTACGCTGACCTGCTGATCAAGCGTATCGAAGAGTTCGGCAGCCAGGTATACCTGGTTAACACTGGCTGGACCGGTGGTGCATACGGTACTGGTTCCCGTTTCAGCATCCCGACGACTCGTGGCATCATCGCTGCGGTTCAGAGCGGTGCGCTGATCGATGTTGAAACTGAGCATCTGCCAGGCATCAACCTGACTGTACCTAAGTCTGTACCAGGTGTTGATTCTGCACTGCTGAATCCACGTGAAACATGGGCTGACAAAGGCGCTTACGATGCGACTGCTAACGACCTGATCGGTCAGTTCACCGAGAACTTCACCAAGTTCGATGGTGTGGCTGAAGCGATTATCGCTGCAGGTCCGCAGAAGTAAGACGCTCTTCAAGGCCTCTTAAAAGAGGCCTTGAGTTCAAAAGATTCTATAGGCTTGATTTAGCATATAGCAGCATATGTCTTTTGAAAGAATATTGTTAAAACTGAATTTTTTGACTTTATCCTAATCCAATAGGAATATGCACAAAGTTGTGCATGATGAATAAAACTAATTTACAACGATATTCGTAAAAGACTAAGATGACTTTGCAGTTCAGCGGTAAGCGCTGATATAACTACTAAAATATGCAGAGCAATTAGCACGACCAAGTAAACAAGGAGCACCGCCATGTTCTACCGTGATGATTATGAGGGGTTTTAATTAATGCCCGAGAACTCTACAGCAGCGGACGCTGTGGTAAAAACTCAAGAAATTGCAAGAGAAGCCTGTTCGCAGGCTTCTTTGCTATCTGGAGAAACTTTAGGTTTTTGGATTCAAACGACGGCCATAATTTTGACTGCTCTTTTCGCAGCATGGGCAGTGATTTCTGCTCGCCAAATGACGAGAAAGAAAAATGCGGCAGATGTTATTTTCCATTCTAAAAGCGATACAAGTCTTCGTACTGGCATCAAAACAATCATGCGCTTAAATAGCGATAAAGATGTAGATATATCAAAGTATGCATATGATTCTGATGAGGAGCGACATGCGGCGGAAGCCGGTTCTATCCGCTATGTATTAAATTACTACGAATACATTGCCGTTGGGATTAAGCGAGGAATCTATGATGAGAAAATTCTTAAAGATTCTAGTTATAGCACGATGACTTCTATGTATGAGTTTTGTGAGCCTTACATTCAGAGCGTTAGGCGAGTAAATGCTCGTAATACAACGTGGTGTGAGTTTGAGAGGCTTGCGAAGAAGTGGCTTAATAATCCAATAAAGAATTCTCGGAAGTAGACTTTTTTCGTTATAGGTCAGGTTTTGTCGTTTAAAAGCCGCAACTAGAATGTTGTGACGGTACATGCAGCTTTTAACGTGTTAAAAGGTGCAATACGCTGCGCTATTGCACCCTACGAAAACAGCAGCTCACAATCTGTTCGCCACTAGCCACTAGCCACTAGCCACTAGCCACTAGCCACTAGCCACTAGCCACTAGCCACTAGCCACTAGCCACTAGCCACTAGCCACTAGCCACTAGCGCTATCGTCACTTCACTACAAGCGTATACCCGGCGCTGGCCAGATATTCCGCTTCCTGCTCCAGGTCGGCGTGGGTCAGGGGATAGTAGCTGAGCCAGTTATCCGGGAAGCTGAGCTCGATCTTTTCCTTTGTCGCACTCAGACGGAATGCCGGAATGCGCTCCTTACTGCGGCTGCGGTGCAGCACGATGGCAAGCCGTAACAGAATCGTCAGGCGACTGAAGTGCAGGGCTTTACGGTCGTTGAATTCGTCAAACATCGAAGTAGAGAATTTGCGGCGGTGGCCCTGAATCATGGCGGCCAGCAGAGATTGCTCGTGCTTGGTAAAGCCGGGCAGATCGGAGTTCAGCAGCAGATAAGCACTGTGCTTATGGTACTGACTGTGGGCGATGGTCAGGCCGGTTTCAAAGCTGCGGGCGGCCCAGCCGAGCATGTTGTGATATTCAGGGTCTTCCAGATGCCAGTTATCCCGTACCTGAGTTAGCGCGATCAGCGCTGTCTGCTCGACGCGCATGGCGTGTTCCTGATCCACATGGTAACGCTGCATCATCGCGCTGATACTGCGTTCACGAACGTCTTCATGGCGCAGGCGGCCGGTCATATCGTAGAGCAGGCCTTCGCGCAGAGCGCCTTCAGAGAAACTTATCTCTTTGATGCCCAGTGAGTCAAAGGCGGCAGAGAGGATGGCGATACCTGCGGGAAGCACCGCTTTGCGCTGCTCTTTAAGGCCGTCGATATCGATATCATCGGCATGGTCGTAACTGAGAATTTTCTCTTTCAGCTGCTGCAGTGCTGCTGCAGTGACTTTGTCTTCGCTGAAGCCACAAGTAATACAGGCATTACGTACCGCTTTGATGGTGCCGGAGGAGCCGACACAGTCTTCCCAGCCCAGTTTGCGATAGCGGCGTTTGATGGTCAGCAGTTCGCGTTGAGCTCCGAATACCGCGAGCTGGAAGTTCTTCTCAGTTATCTTGCCGTCCGGGAAATAACGTTTGGTGAAGCTGACACAGCCCATCTCCAGACTTTCAAGCTCCAGTGGCTCGAACCGCTCACCAATTATGAATTCAGTACTGCCGCCACCGATATCAATCACCAGGCGCCGTCCGGTATCACCGGCCAGTGTATGGGATACCCCAAGGTAGATCAGACGGGCTTCTTCGATACCGGCAATGATTTCGATTGAACATCCCATCACCTTTTCCGCTTTGGCAATAAATTCAGCGCTGTTACGGGCTTCCCGCAGCGCATTGGTACCAACAACGCGGATCCGTTGAGGAGCAATATCCCGCACTCGTTGAGCAAAGCGGTTGAGACACTCCAGACCGCGCTCCTGCGCTTCTTCTGTGAGCATGCGCTGATTATCAAGCCCGGCGGCTAACTGAACTTTTTCAGAAAGCAGATCAATGGCTTGCAGCTCGCCCTGATCCAGTTTGGCGATAACGATATGAAAGCTGTTAGAGCCCAGATCAATGGCGGCTAATAAAGGTGGCTCGTGATTACCGAGCGGGGTATTTTCCTGACTCATAAGTACACTGATGCAGATGAAAACAGGGCTTTAGCTTAACAGACTTTGCCGGGCGGGCGCAGGCGTTAAATCAACAGAAGTAAGCACAAACGTATATGTTAGTAACTTTATGATTCATGTTGGACGCTTTTGTCCTATTCACAAGGGTCGAGCGACAGTGCTATTATCGGGCAAAATAACGATTTGCGAATCTCCCTGCAGAGGCTTTTTATGAGTGAAAACATTGTTAACGTGACCGACGCTTCCTTTGAAGATGATGTACTGAAAGCGGAAGGTGCGGTACTGGTTGACTACTGGGCAGAGTGGTGTGGTCCATGCAAGATGATTGCACCGGTTCTGGAAGAGATTGCCAAGGATTACGAAGGCAAGCTGAAAGTCTGCAAACTGAACATCGACGAAAACAACGAAACACCGCCGAAATTCGGTATCCGTGGTATCCCTACCCTGATGCTGTTCAAGGACGGTAACGTTGAAGCCACTAAGGTGGGCGCGCTGTCCAAGTCTCAACTGGCGGCATTCATCGAAGCCAGCCTGTAAAGACCGAGATTGGGGAGTGATCAGGATCAATGATTACTCCCCGATAAGCTGGACTATATTTGATCAACCCATTATAGTGTCATCTCCAACTGCTGGTTCCAGCCCCGGAATCCGCTTCACATATCAAATCAATCAGATCTGAATACTACATTCGCTGTTCTGCTCAAGGCGTTGAACCGTCTTCCAACAAATACATTATGAATCTTACCGAACTGAAAAAGAAAAGCGTTCCTGAACTGCTAAACATAGCAAAAGAGATGGGACTGGATAACCTGGGTCGTTCCCGTAAACAGGATGTTATTTTTGCTATTCTCAAGCGTCACGCGAAGAGTGGTGAAGATATCTACGGTGACGGTGTTCTGGAAATTCTGCAGGATGGTTTTGGCTTCCTGCGTTCTGCCGACAGTTCTTATCTGGCAGGCCCGGATGATATCTACGTATCCCCAAGCCAGATTCGTCGCTTTAATCTGCGCACCGGTGACACTATCTCCGGTAAGATTCGTCCGCCAAAAGACAGCGAGCGTTACTTTGCCCTGCTGAAAGTCGATAAGATCAACTTCGACAAGCCGGAAAATGCTAAGAACAAGATTCTGTTTGAAAACCTGACGCCGCTGTTTGCGCAGGACCGTCTGAAGATGGAGCTGGGTAACGGCAGTACAGAGGATCTGACCGCCCGGGTTATCGATCTGGTCTGCCCGATGGGTAAAGGT
This sequence comes from Amphritea sp., assembly GCA_025800245.1. GTDB lineage: Bacteria > Pseudomonadota > Gammaproteobacteria > Pseudomonadales > Balneatricaceae > Amphritea. The sequence goes on from JAOXSA010000449.1 coordinate 46,102, forward strand.
CAGCGTGCACTGCTGGTATCTCCGCCAAAAGCGGGTAAGACACTGATGCTGCAGAACATTGCCAACTCCATCACCCGTAACAATCCTGAAGTACACCTGATTGTTCTGCTGATTGACGAGCGTCCGGAAGAAGTAACCGAAATGCAGCGTACTGTTCGCGGCGAAGTGGTAGCGTCGACTTTCGATGAGCCGCCTTCCCGTCACGTACAGGTTGCGGAAATGGTGCTGGAGAAAGCTAAGCGTCTGACCGAGCACAAACAGGATGTTGTTATCCTGCTGGACTCCATTACCCGTCTGGCCCGTGCTTACAACACCGTAATCCCATCGTCCGGTAAAGTACTGACCGGTGGTGTGGATGCCCACGCGCTGGAGCGTCCGAAGCGTTTCTTCGGTGCTGCGCGTAATATCGAAGAGGGCGGCAGCCTGACCATCATCGCGACGGCACTGGTTGATACCGGTTCGAAGATGGATGAAGTTATCTTCGAAGAATTTAAAGGTACAGGTAACTCGGAAGTACATCTGGACCGTAAGGTGGCTGAAAAGCGTGTTTATCCTGCTTTCAATATCCGTCGTTCCGGCACCCGCCGTGAAGACCTGCTGACTACCGAAGAAGAGCTGCAGCGTATGTGGATTCTGCGCAAACTGCTGGATCCGATGGAAGATTCTGCAGCGATTGAATTTGTGCTGGACAAGCTTAAGGACTTCAAGACCAACGATGAGTTCTTCCTGTCGATGAAACGTTCATAAGCTCTTAACATAAGAGTTTCTGGGATTTTGTAAAAAGGGTAAGCTTTGCTTGCCCTTTTTTATTGCGGATGAAGTATACCGAGCCATGAGTAATCCAAAATACAAAGATCTGCGCGATTTTATCAACACTCTGGAGCAGCAGGGTGAGTTGAAACGTATCGCCATGAAGGTGGATCCGGATCTGGAAATGACCGAGATCTGTGATCGTACCCTGCGCGCCGCTGGCCCGGCGCTGCTATTTGAAAACCCCAAAGGCTATGACTATCCGGTGCTGGCCAACCTGTTTGGTACACCCAAGCGGGTGGCAATGGGTATGGGTGAGAATGATGTTGCCAGCCTGCGGGAAGTGGGTAAGTTACTGGCGATGCTGAAAGAGCCTGAGCCGCCCAAAGGTCTGAAAGATGCCTGGGAAAAACTGCCGATTTACAAACAGGTGATTAACATGGGGCCGAAGAAGGTGCGCAATGCCGCCTGTCAGGCCCATGTGATTGAAGGCGATGATGTGGATCTCAGCACTATCCCGGTCCAGCGTTGCTGGCCCGGCGATGCCGGTCCGCTGGTGACCTGGCCGCTGGTGATAACCCGCGGTCCTTACAAGCAGCGTCAGAACCTGGGTATCTATCGTCAGCAGGTGATTGGTAAGAATAAGCTCATCATGCGCTGGTTATCCCACCGCGGTGGCGCGCTGGATTTCCGGGAGTGGAAAGAAGCCCACCCGGGCGAGCGGTTCCCGGTCGCTGTTGCTTTAGGTGCTGATCCGGCAACCATTCTGGGGGCAGTAACTCCGGTACCGGATACTTTATCTGAATACGCCTTTGCCGGTTTGTTGCGTGGCGGTAAAACCGAAGTAACCCAGTGTATCGGTAACGATCTGCAGGTGCCTGCCAGCGCTGAATTCATTCTGGAAGGTTATATCGATCCGGAAGAGATGGCCGATGAAGGTCCATTTGGTGACCATACCGGTTATTACAACGAGGTAGACAGCTTCCCGGTATTTACCGTTGAGCGTATTACTCATCGCAAAGATCCGATCTATCACAGTACTTATACGGGGCGTCCGCCGGATGAACCAGCGATTCTGGGTGTGGCACTGAACGAGGTGTTTGTGCCGATTCTGCAGAAGCAGTTCCCGGAGATTGTCGATTTCTACCTGCCGCCGGAGGGCTGTTCCTATCGGATGGCGGTCGTGACGATGAAGAAGCAGTACCCGGGTCATGCCAAGCGGGTCATGCTGGGTGTGTGGTCGTTCCTGCGTCAGTTTATGTATACCAAGTTTGTCATTGTCTGTGATGATGATATCAACGCCCGGGACTGGAACGATGTGATCTGGGCGATCACGACGCGGATGGATCCGAGCCGTGATACTACTATGATCGATAACACTCCGATCGACTATCTGGATTTCGCTTCGCCGGTATCCGGGCTGGGTTCGAAGATGGGGATGGATGCCACCAATAAATGGCCGGGTGAGACCGACCGGGAGTGGGGCACACCGATTGTTATGGATGAAGCAGTTAAGCAGCGAGTGGATGATATCTGGGATCAATTAGGCATTCTGGGTGACTGACCACTACGCTATAACTGTTAACGATCAGTATGTTATTCAGGGGGCGGCCGGACAGCCGCTCCTTGATAGCCTGACGCAGGCAGGTTACAGAATGCGTCACAGCTGCAGGAACGGAGTCTGCGAAATATGCAGGATTCAATTGCAGCAAGGCAGTATAATGCAGCGCTATCCCGAGCTGGAGCTCACAAAAGAAGAGGGGCAGAAGCCCTCGCAAGTGTTTGCGTGTACGGCTGTACCACGCAGTGATATTTGGGTGACTATTGAAGGACTGCTACGTCCTGGAGAGATGCAAGTGAAGAAACTGGTTTGTGACATCGCTGATGTTGAACAGCTCAGCAGTGATGTATTCCGGGTGCGACTGCACCTGCCTGTAACCGGACGTCAGGCGATTGAATTTCATGCCGGTCAGTATCTGGAAATTCTGCTGCCGGATGGCCGTCGGGCGCCGTTTTCTATCGGCAGTGCGCCGGATATGAGCAGTGATGTTGAGCTGCATATCCGCCGTATGCCTGAAGGTGAGATGTCGATCGCTATCATGGATCACCTGCAGAATAATCCGAGCGTAGAAATTGAGCTGCCAAAGGGTGATTGTTATCTGGAATCCAGTCAGCTGAGTGCCGATACCACTGTTGTTCTGGCCGCGGCCAGCACAGGCTTCTCTCAGATTAAAAGCATTGCAGAACACCTGCTGGCCAATCAGGTGAGCAATCCTATCCATATCTACTGGGGCGCCCGGGTTGAAGAGGATTTCTACCTGGAAAAACTGCCGCTGCAATGGGCCATGGAACACACCAATGTGCATGTTCATCTGGTCGTCAGCGAGCCGGGCAACAGCCCGGGTTGGGCAGGTCGTACCGGTCTGCTGCCTGAGGCGATTGTGGCTGACTTTGACAGCTTTGATAATGTTGAGATCTTTACCAGTGGTTCACCGGCGATGGTATACGCTTTGCTGGATGCCTGCGAAGAGAAAGGTTTCAATGAAGCACACATGCACTCGGATGTGTTTGCTTACGCGCCGAGAAATAAGTGATAGTCGGCTGATTATCCCGGACAGAAAAAGCGCACCTTCGGGTGCGTTTTTTGTATGCTGTTGACTAAAGGATCATTTCTCAGGAGTAAAAGATGCACACTGAACCTAAACGACCTGTGAATAATCATAAAGCGTATCATGCACATATCTATTTTGATGCGGAGACTCTGGCACTGGCTGAGCGATTGGCCGCAGAGAGCGGGAGTCGGTTCGGCTTGCAGGTAGGCCGTATTCATCAACGTCTGGTGGGGCCGCATCCGTGCTGGAGTGTACAGATAATTTTTTCACATAAAGATTTCGATGGCTTTATCAGCTGGCTGGATTTGGAGCGACAGGGATTAAGTGTACTGGTGCATGCGCAGACCGGTGACGACCTGAAGGATCATACAGACTACGCCTACTGGCTGGGCGACAGCGTGCCGTTGAAGCTGGATATGTTCCGTTAACGCTACCCGGATTAACTAAAAAACGCACCCTTAGGTGCGTTTTTTGTTTTCATCAGTTCACTTACTCTTAGATCACTTACTCGATCGGAGTGAGTCGGGTGCCCTGCTTGGGCAGTGGCAGAGCGGTGAGGCCGCCGCCGACCAGTCCAAGGTGTTTATCAATCAGCTTCTGGGTACGCTGAGTCTCACCCAGATTCTGCAGCAGGCGGGCCAGCTCACTCAGGGTTTCAACCCGGGGTTGCTGCTCCAGACTCTGTTCGAAGTAAGTGACGGCTTTACCCCAGTGCTGGTTGCGCTGAGACAGGCGGCCCAGCGTCAGCAGCAGATCCGGATTCAGTGGGTAATCCTTCAGCCAGCCACGGGCCACATCCAGTTGCTTCTGCGGATTTTCGCCAGCGATACGGCCGTACAGGTTAACCAGATGGTCATCCCACTGACGTTTGATCAGGTCGCGCAGTACCGGCTCGGCTTTAGTTTCAGCGCCAATGCTGATCAGCAGTTCCGAGTAGTGGCGTGCCAGTTGATCGTCTTTGGTCAGCTGAGCGGGCATGCTGTGCCACGCAATTCCCAGTGCTTTACTGCGTGCTTCAGTATTGGTGTCTTCCGGCAGAGCGATACTGTGTTCAAGCAGGCGTTTGTAGCAGAGCTGTTCAGTCTTGATCAGCTTCTCCGGTTTCAGTGCTTTGTTGCGACGCAGTTCAGGGATCAGTTCGCTCAGAGCCTGCCAGTCACACAGCTGGATATAGACATCCCGCAGTAGCTTCATGACGTAGGTGTTTTTCGGAGCTCTTTTACGCAGATTCAGCAGAGTGGCCAGGCAGGGTTCGAACTGCCCGCGTGATAGCTGGATCTGAGCCTGACTGATACCGACCGCCAGTTCGGCTTCCGGGGTGGTTGTGCGGGCTTTCTGCAACAGCTCATCACAGGCGTTCTCATCACCCTGTTCCTGAGCGGCGCGGGCCGCTGCCAGATAGTTGATCAGCGGCAGATCGGTTTTCTCTGCAGACAGGGAAAGCAGTCGTTGTGCTTTCCACCAGTTACCTTCAGACAGCGCAACCAGACCTTTCAGTGTTTTGGCGTGAGCGATGCGCTGGCTACGGCCGCGGTTCCAGAGACGGAAGCGGGAGCCTGATTGCAGCGAGCCTTTGATGAAATTCAGAGCCCAGTGCAGGGCAAAGAACAGCACTGTAATCAGTACCAGGAAAACCCAGAGGCTCATCTCAATAGTGGTCTGGCCGTAGGCCAGCAGTGTGTATCCGGAATCCCGGATCATCATCTGGCCGATCCAGGCGCCGGCAAACAGCAGGATCAGCAGCAGGATAAAGAGGCGTTTCATCAGGCAGCCCCCTCTTTCAGTTTACGCATCTGCTGCAGGTAATCCTTCAGGGTTGTCAGTGAGCCAGAGATATCTGGCATCTGCGGTGCTACCTGAACCTGTTCCAGCTCTTTAAGGGCTTTCAGCAGTGCCTGCGTGTTACTGTGATTCTGTTCGAAGTAAGTACCCACCCACTTCTGAGCCTTATCCAGACTGGCAATGTAGGAGCCCTGCTTACGTTGCAGCAAGGACAGTTGCGCCTGCTCCAGCATCAGGTGCAGATTCTGTTGCAGGTAGTAACTCTGCTGTGGTGACAGCAGTGGTTCAACCGGCTCATCGCGGTGCTGTACTACAACCAGTTGATCAAATTTCTCAGCCACCTTAGCCCAGGCTTCTTTGACATTCTGGCTGACGCTGCTGGCAAATTCCTCGCTGGTGACTTCGTCTACCAGTTCCGGCAGCTTGTGTTGTTCGGTCAGCGGGATGACCTGTAGCTGGTCAACCTGAGCATTGAGGGCGCCCAGGCGCAGGAACAGGCCTTCGGTATCCAGCATCGGTACCGCTTCCAGTGCGGCAATATCAGCAGCAACCGCCTTGCGGATATCGTAGATGGTGACATCATCGGTTTCGCGCAGAATCTTATCTGCGGAGCGCAGCAGCTTCAGCGCACCCTGTGGGGTCTGCTCCATCAGTACCCGCTGGTTGGCCAGACGTAGAAGATATTCCACTTCCGCCAGCAACCAGTCTTTGCGGGTGTTCTTCTGCTCCGCAGTCACCTGCTGGATGCTGCGGGTCAGGCGGTCCTGCAGTTCATCAATGTTGGCTTTATCTTCCGCAGCTTTAGTCTGCAGGCCGCTGATCTGCTGGTTCATGCCGCTGATCTGCTGTCCCAGTTCCTGCTTGTAGCTATTCAGGGTTGTTTCAACGCTGCTCTGGGTTTGCTGCTGAGCCTGCGCCTGTTGGTTGTTGGTCTGCAGTTGCAGCCAATAGAGATAACCGACACCGCCGATAGCCGCTACTGCCAGTACCAGTGCCAGTTTGCCGCTCCAGTTTGCTGGTTTTTTTTCAGTCGCCTGGTCGGCAGCGGTTTTATCAGGTTCTGACTCAGACTTTGCGGCTTTGTCCGACTTTTTCTCGTCGGCGGGCTTGCTGTCCTTGCTGACCAGTTCTCCCTCGATTACCTCACCGTTGCTGCTGGCGTTGTCTGGGCTGTTCCCGCTTTTCTTCATTGTTTTTCATCCATATCGAGATTCGATAAAACTGCTTCAGCCATCGACCGGTCATCAGGGCCGTTGGCGACAATTACCCGAGTATAGCCCAGTGGTCTGGCGAGACTGGCTATGCGACTGCTGGGCACAACAATTAATGCAGTCTTTAAAAAATTCAGTTGCGGCTGCTGTTGCAGCAGCTGATCAAGATTATGCAATGCTTCGCCGCTGGTGATCAGTGCAGCAGCGACATCTTTATTGCCGATAGTACTGCTGATCTGGGCAGAGGTATAGTCAGGCGCAGTACGCTGATAGAGGTCGGCATAGTCGACCCGGGCGCCGCGAGTCTGAAGTTGCTCTGCCAGCAGTTCTCTGCCGCCGGTTCCCCGCATAATCAGAATGCGCTGATCTTCCAGTTGTTGCAGTGCAGGCAACTGTAACAGCGCTTCACTATCATACCCCTGTTCCGGCGGAGTGGCACTGATGCCATAGTGTGATAACTGTTGGCAGGTTTGCTTGCCAATAGCCAGCCACTCAATGCCAACAGGCAGCTGCGGCCAGTACTGGTCAATCAGATCCATCCCTGTATGCACAGCGTTAGCGCTGACAAAGATGATCTTGTGGTAAAGATCCAGGTCGAGAATCCGGCTTTTTAACAGCGGATACTGACTGTCATCTTCGCTGGTCGGGGTGATCTCCAGCAGGGGCAGCAGCACTGGCTGAGCCCCCAGGCTGGTCAGCAATTCCGCCTGGCCCGTCGCCTGGTGGCGGGGCCGGGTAACCAGAATGCCCGGTTCAGCCATTCTGCTGATAGACCTCAGCAAGGATTTTATCAGCACCGGCAGCCAGCAGACGCTCGGCCAGTTCGATACCCATCTGTTCTGCCTGGTCCGGAGTGCCACGCAGTTCGTCGCGCAGAATTTCGGTGCCATCGGTGCTGGCCACCAGGCCGCGCAGGTAGAGTTCATCTTCGGCGTCGTTCAGGGTCGCAAAGCACGCGATCGGCACCTGACAGCCACCTTCCAGGCGACGATTCATAGCGCGCTCGGCGATCACGCGGTAAGCGGTTGTCTGGTGATGCAGTGGCTTGAGCAGGTCGATAGTGGTCTGATCGTCGGTGCGACATTCAATACCGACGGCGCCCTGGCCGCCAGCTGGCAGGCTCTCTTCCGGCGTGATCTCACTGGCGATACGATCAGCCATCTCCAGGCGCAGCAGACCGGCAGTTGCCAGAATGATGGCGTCATACTGGCCTTCGTCCAGCTTGCGCAGACGGGTGTTTACGTTACCGCGCAGGGTTTTAATCTGCAGGTCCGGGCGGCGTGCGCGCAGCTGGGCTTCGCGGCGCAGGGATGAGGTGCCGACGACTGAACCTTCCGGCAGTTCATCCAGAGTCTTGTATTTATTAGATACAAACGCATCTGTCGGTTTTTCCCGTGGGCAGATCACGGTCAGGCCCAGGCCCTCCGGAAACTCCATTGGCACGTCTTTCATCGAGTGAACTGCGATATCCGCTTCGTTCGCCAGCATCGCGACTTCCAGCTCTTTCACGAACAGGCCTTTGCCGCCAATCTTTGAAAGTGGGGAGTCCAGCAGGACATCGCCCTTGGTGGTAAAGCCCAGCAGTTCGACCTGAATACCCGGATGGTGCTTTTCCAGTTCAGCTTTGACATATTCGGCTTGCCACAGTGCCAGTGGGCTCTGGCGGGTGGCGATACGGATTACTTGATCGGTCATACAGGTTCCTGCAGGGCTAGCGCCCGGTAAACTTGACGAAATAAAGCGGGATTTTACCAGATAAGTTGGCTCGGAACAGCTGAACAGGCATGCCGGTTCAGTGGTGATTGCTGTATAATGCCCGCCATTGATTCAGGACAAGATCCGGGGCTTGTGATTTAACAGGCGAGCCCGGACAGAGATGATTTTGAGGTTGCAGAATGAGTGAAGATAAAACCAACCAGCAGTGGGGCGGACGTTTCAGTGAGCCTACCGATGCGTTTGTGGCACGCTTTACCGCGTCAGTAGAGTTCGATCAGCGCATGTATAAGCAGGACATCGAAGGTTCTGTGGCGCACGCGAAAATGCTGACCAAGGTTGGTGTGCTGACTGAAGACGAGCGTGATGCAATTCTGCAGGGGTTGTCTGAGATTCAGGCGGATATTGAAGCCGGTAACTTTGAGTGGTCGGTAGAGCTGGAAGATGTGCACATGAACATCGAAGCAGCGCTGACTAAAAAGATCGGCATTACCGGTAAGAAACTGCACACCGGCCGTTCGCGTAACGACCAGGTTGCGACCGATATTCGTTTGTATGTTCGCGATGAGATCGACAATGTGCTGGCTGAGATCACTCGCCTGCAACAGGGCCTGATCGGCCTTGCACGTCAGGAAGCGGACACCATTATGCCTGGCTTTACCCACTTGCAAACCGCCCAGCCAGTGACTTTCGGTCACCATCTGATGGCCTGGTTTGAAATGCTCAGCCGTGACTATGAGCGTTTTGCTGATTGTCGTAAGCGGGTCAATATTCTGCCGCTGGGTGCTGCAGCACTGGCGGGGACCACGTATCCGATCGATCGTCATATGACCACTGAGCTGCTGGGCTTTACTGCGCCGACTGAGAACTCGCTGGATTCCGTTTCTGACCGCGATTTCGCGATTGAATTCTGCTCCGCCTCCAGTCTGCTGCTGATGCACATGACCCGATACTCCGAAGAGCTGGTGATGTGGGCGTCTGCGCAATTCAACTTTATTGATCTGCCGGACCGTTTCTGCACCGGCTCCTCGATTATGCCGCAGAAGAAAAATCCGGATGTACCGGAACTGGTACGTGGTAAGAGTGGTCGAGTATTCGGTCACCTGATGTCACTGCTGACGCTGATGAAATCTCAGCCGCTGGCGTACAACAAGGACAACCAGGAAGATAAAGAGCCGCTGTTTGACGCAATCGATACTGTTAAAGGTTGTCTGCGTGCTTTTGGTGACATGGTGCCTGCGATTGAAGCCAAGCGCGAGAATATGCGTGAAGCTGCGCTGCGCGGTTTCTCGACTGCCACCGATCTGGCGGACTATGTGGTACGCAAAGGCATTCCATTCCGTGATGCCCATGAGATTGTCGGTAAAGCGGTTGCCTACGGCATTGAGCAGAACAAAGATCTGGGTGAGATGACGCTGGCTGAATTGCAGCAGTTCTCCGATCAGATTACCGATGATGTGTTTGATGTACTGACACTGGAAGGTTCTGTCAGTGCCCGTGATCACATCGGTGGTACTGCGCCTGCACAGGTGCGTGCTGCCTGTGATCGTGCTGAGGAGAAACTGTCCCAGCGCGACTGAATCTGACGCGATTATGACAAAACCCGCCCGGGGAGACCAGGGCGGGTTTTTTATTTTCAGCCCTAAACCACCTACTTCAGTAGGTGGTTATCAGCAATTTGGGCTTTGCCCGAATACCTACCCATGTTAGAAGCCGCAGCGATTTTTAGCGAAGTCGTGAGGAAGCTAACATGAGTAAGTATGAGCAAGCATCGCATGTCTACTGGCGCTGTCAATATCACATAGTCTGGACGCCGAAATATCGATTTCGGATACTGAAGAATAAGGTGGGTAGGGATGTTTACCGAAGTATCCATGTATATTGTG
>JAOXSA010000459.1 GCA_025800245.1 Amphritea sp.
CAGGGTGTATTTTCCAGTCTTCAGGTAGTGAGAGCTTGTATGCCTGCTGTCCGATGACTTCAATTATCTTAAATGGCCCTACAAACCTGCGCTGTAGTTTTGCAGGGGCACCTTTCATCTTCAAATTACGGGTTGACAGCAGCACCAAGTCCCCTACATTGTAGTGGACATCCTGATGTTTCTGGTCATAGTATTTCTGCTGCAAGCCTACTGACCGCTGCAGATTTTCCCGTGCCAGATTCCAGTCGGATGTGACCCTTTGAACGAAAGAAGCCACACTTTCCGTCTTCGTAGACTCATCCCCCTTCAGCAGCTGAATTGGCATCACGGGTTCATATCCATAGTTCAGAAAGAACGGACTGAACCCGGTGCTCTGGTTAGGGGATGAGTTTATTGTCATCTCCACCGTTGGTAAAAGAATTTCCCAGCTCTTCACATTCTTCATATCGTGAATCAGGCACCGAAGTGTCTGACTCACCACTGCGTTCATTCGTTCGGCCACCCTTTGGGTTTGAGGGTGGTACGCAGAAGAAAAACCCAATCTAGTCCCAGTAATACGCCACAGCTCCTTCCGACTTTTGGCAGTGAACTGGGCTCCCCTATCTGAATAAATAATCCGCGGG
>JAOXSA010000233.1 GCA_025800245.1 Amphritea sp.
GCATCTCGATCCACAGAACCAAAGGAAAAACTCTTTGTAGAATCGTTCAGTGATGCTGGCAAAAAGAGCGAGTGCTTAAGCGAAGGAATTTCATCAGCTGTAGACTTAACAGTGGTGGGTCACGCCATCACAATTCTACAAAAACCAGTTACGCCTGACATCGAGCCCGGAGCATCAAACGCGAAGATTATTGTTGTGCAGCCGTCCGCGACGAGCGAGCATTCATCAGAGGAAACTTTTCCAGGTGGACGTTTCAAGAGACCCATCACTGGCAGGGAATCCAACGCCTCGTTATCGTCTCATGCAGCAGTCGAGGAAAGTAACAGTAATGGTGAACAGGAGGGGCTCGAGCATGATCAAGAATCCGGCTCCCCTGTTTCGCAGCCTCAAGCATCTGAGGACAGGGATGCCCCGCCTGAGCGAAACAGCCAGTTTCAGCTTCTTGAACTGCTCAGGATTCGTCTTGATATGGCCGCTAACAACATGGAGATCAACAGATTGATGGCCAATGTGGATCGAGCATTGGAGAGGACAGCGCGAACCCGCGAGTTGGGATTCCGACGAATCCTTGCCGCTCGGGCACGGGCGTCAAGGCGAGTTCACCCTGCACAGGAATCCCAGGAAGAAACTGCGGACGAAGATGCTGACGAAGAGGAGACTGGTACTGACGGAGAGCACACCGAGGGATACTTTGACAACGACGAGAGCTGTGAAACCCCACCCCCTCCCTCTCCAAGAATCTGTTGGCAATAAGCAGCGCTATATGTCGGTCTATTTCGCTACCAGGG
>JAOXSA010000469.1 GCA_025800245.1 Amphritea sp.
TAGGGTGCAATAGCGCAGCGTATTGCACCATAAACAGAATCGGTGCGTTATAACGCACCCTACTTGCTATCAAGCTTTTTTGCTTTTTCCAGCTAGTCACGCTCGCGTGACGATCCAGCCACCAGCAAGGTGAGCTCTGCTCACCGTCCAGCCACAAACTACCCAATTCCTTATCGGCACGAGGGCGTACCTCGCTACAAAGCAATTTAAAACTCCGCAGCGACGCTCGCTTTTCCCAGCAAGTGGCTTCAGCCACGTCTCGCAAGTCTCGTCTGCGAGACGTTCCCGCTACCGGATAGGCTAAAGCCTATCCGTTACTCTGCCTCATCCCCTACAACAGTCAGCCCAAGGCTGGTCCAGGCCTGCATACCACCGCGGTAATACTTCAGCTTATCCTCCGGATAACCCGCCTTTAGCAAAGCACGTCCCATTGTTGGCGTCTGACCACACCAGTAACCATTACAGAACATTACCAGTGTCCGGGCGTTGTCAAAGTTATAGCCGCTGTCGCTAACCTCAACACCGAAGTCATCCAGCGCATCCTCCATATCACTCTGCTCTTTCATCAGAGTAAACGGATAGTTTACAGAGCCCGGAATTGTCAGACGGTAATGCCAGCCTTCGGTACGGGTATCAACGATCATGATGGTCTCATCTGACTCCGCTTCCATCATGTATTTGGTGAACTCCCGCTCACCCAGAGTTTCTACTTCATTAGGAGCAAATGGATTCATCGCCTGAGGCATGCCGCGGAATGTCGTATTGTAGAGTTCAGAAATGCGGTTCTCAGGATTCTGGTTACGCTTAACTTCAACGGCCTCACCATCATGATCCACAGTGAAGGAGAACAACCCTGGCGCGATCATCGCCTTCTTGCCTCCCTCAGCCATTACGGCAGGTGAACCTGCAATCATCGCCCCCAGTAAAACACCGGCAAATGCTTTCTTCATCATCTCTCACACCATCATTTTTTTAGTTGTTTTATCGTTCTGTCTACAGACCTGTTACAGGAAAAGCCCATCCCCGCAGAGCATGGAAAGAAATTCCATCACTGCCCAAATAGATAAAGTTATAAGCTAATCCCTATCGGTTATATAAAAAATATTAAGACATCAAACCGACGCTTTGTCACTGCTTTCTCTCTAGTGATTTAGTCTGATAAAGCGATTGCACTATGCTGATCACTGTGTAGACTACGCCCACCAACAGCGAGAGGCGGATCAGTGAGCAAAACATACAGTGTTAAAGAGATGTTTTATACCCTGCAGGGCGAAGGTGCTCAGGCCGGTCGGCCGGCGGTCTTCTGCCGTTTTACGGGTTGTAATCTCTGGTCGGGCCGGGAACAGGACCGGGCTAAAGCTGTATGCGATTTCTGCGATACTGACTTCATCGGCACCGACGGCCAGAACGGCGGTAAATTCCGCTCTCCGGAAGCTCTTGCGGCAGCGGTTCGCGCCCTCTGGCCCGGTGATGCTGGTCAGCCTTATGTCGTTTGTACCGGTGGTGAACCACTGCTGCAACTCGATAGCGCGTTGATTGAGGCATTTCATGGTCAGGGCTTTGAGATCGCGGTAGAAACCAACGGTACCCTGCCACTGCCCCCGGGACTGGACTGGATCTGTGTCAGCCCGAAAGCTGACGCTGAGGTGGTGGTCCTACAGGGGGATGAACTTAAACTGGTTTACCCGCAGTTACTGGCAATGCCTGAACGCTTTACCCACCTGCAGTTTAATCATTTCTACCTGCAACCTCTGGATGACAGAAATCAGCAACACAATACCCGCTCAGCGGTCAGCTATTGCCTGGAACATCCACAATGGAAGCTCAGCTTACAGACCCACAAACTACTGGGAATTGACTGAGCCGACACCAACTCCCGCAGGGCTATTGCGCCAGATAATCAGTCCCACCGCTGGCAGCTGCATCAGAATACCGTACAGCAGAACCGTCATCGACATCTGTGGCTGCTGCAGAATCGCACCGGTCACAAGCAGAGCCGTGCCCGCATTCTGAATCCCGGTTTCGATTGCCAGCGTCAGTGACGTTGAGGCATCGTATCTGAACCCCCGTTGCGCGATCAACCAGGCCAATAGCATGGCACTGCAGGCCAGCAACAGAATAGCGGGTGACAGCTGCGGCAGTAGCTGCGGTAGCGCCTCACGGTTAGCCAGGGTAATCAACACGACCACAGTAAACATAAACAGCAACGAGATCGCTTTCACCGGTCGGTACAGGCGCTGGCATAATGCCGGATACTTTGCATTTAACACCATGCCAATCGACACCGGCACCACAGTCACTACCAGCAACTTCATCGCCGTTTCCAGAAGTGGCAGGGTAACCATCACCCCCTCTCCCATAAAGTGACTCATCGCCCACCAGGTCAGCCAGGGCAGCGTAAAAGGTACCAGCAGACTGGTTACCGCCGTCAGAGTAATAGAAAGGGCGGTATCTGCACGGCACAGATGGCTGATCATATTCGATGTGGCTCCGCCGGGGGCAAAGGTCAGAATCAATAAGCCAACGGCCAGTACCGGCGGCAGATTCAGCATGATAACAATGATCAGTCCCAGTAACGGGAGGAGCAGCATCTGCAGACTTAAACCAGCAACAACCTGTCCGGGATGAGACAGCAGACGCAGGAAGTCATTTCGCCGCAACGACATCCCCATACCCAGCATAATGATGAACAGTGCAACAGGAAGTAAAACAGAGAGCAGATTGCCGCCTTGCATTAAAGTCTAATCCTTTCAGGCTCATTTCAGGTTTTGCTTATATTATGAGTCGCACCTATCGATTACAACTCTGAATTGAGCGTAATTAAAGGGCTCCAATGATCTGCCCACACATCCTGTGGATAAAGTTGTGGGTACCCCCGAAATACCCTTCCCAATGACCCGTAAAACCATCACTTGAGATAAACTGATCATTTTTTAGCCAGCAGTTTTATTGATTTAAAATCAATAAGTTAGAGCGGTCAAAATGAGTATTCTTCGATTAAAACAGTGGATTATCCAAAAACTGTTGCAATTGCGCGTCATTACTGTGACTGCGGGAAGTCAAGCACTTTTTTAGAACAAAATCCGGAAATATGATGGTGCAATGCTATCGATATCCGTACCATTGCTATCTCCGAATTGTTTCACATACTTAAGTTTATGCATTCTTCACCTGACAACCAGAGAGAAGCCCAGCGTATAACGCTGATCGGCGCCGTAATTGACGGTGTTCTGGGGCTGCTGAAAATTGCCGTCGGTATCATAGCTCATTCCAGTGCATTGCTGGCTGACGGTATTCACTCGCTCTCTGATCTGGTCACTGATGCCCTGGTGGTCGCCATCATCCGCTATTCCCATCAGGAGCCGGATAAAGATCACCCCTGGGGTCACGCCCGCTTTGAAACCATCGGCACCGTCGTACTCGGTTGCATTCTGGTCGCTGTTGCCGGTGCAATGGCTTACGAAAGCATGGCCCTTCTATTCCGGGGTGAGCCGCTGGCCATACCGGAATGGCCCGCTCTGCTGATTGCCGGGCTGTCAATTTTCGCTAAAGAAGCGATCTTCCGTTACACCCTGGCGGTGGGTAAGCGGATAAAGTCCGACCTGATTATTGCCAACGCCTGGCACAGCCGTACCGACGCCCTGTCATCCATCGTCGTCTTTGTCGGCGTGGCTGGTGCCATGTCCGGACTGGTCTGGCTGGATGCCGTTGCGGCGGTCATTGTTGCCTTTATCGTTGCCCGCATCGGCTGGGATCTGACCTGGAAGAGTATTAAGGAGCTGGTCGATACCGCTCTGCCGGAACAGCAGATAAAAGCCTATACCGAAGTGATCATGGAAGTTGAAGGCGTGCTCAGTGTACACAGCTTTAAAAGCCGGAATATGGGCAGCCAGAGCATGCTGGAGATGCACCTTCAGGTTGCCCCTTACCTGAGCGCTTCAGAAGGACACTATATTGGTGATGCCGCTGTGTATCGCCTTAAAGGTCAGTTTGATGATATTGGCCATGTAATCTTCCACATCGATACCTACGACGATGAAGAGGAAGACAACTACTGTAAGACCCTGCCGATGCGCACCGAGATCAGCGGTATTCTCTGGAATATTCTCGAACAACAGGGACTACCGGATCTGGATATCAGCCGTCTGACTCTGCATTACCGCAGTGACCGGATCCGGATCGATCTCATGCTGCATCACTCGGCAGCGGATCTGCCGGCACTTCAGCACCTCCTTGAACAACAGCTGCAACAATACAGCTGGTTCGGAGGTATCGATATCTGGCTGGGATCGCACCAGCGCCAGCTCTGAATCAGGACTTTCATGACTGAGCCACTCACTCCCGGTAGTTATCTGCGACCGGCCAGCCCTGCTGAAGCAGAGCTGGAGATAAACCGCAGCCGTTTTATCTGTTACCTGCAACCGGTGAATGGCCGGGAGGAAGCTGATCGCTTTATTCAGTCGATCCGTGACCGCCACCCTAAAGCAAATCACAATTGCTGGAGCTACATCGCCGGCGCACCGAATGATGCCCATCAGTGGAACTTCAGTGACGATGGCGAGCCCAAAGGCACCGCCGGACAACCGATGCTGAACATTCTCCGCCACAGCGATCTGGGTCAGATCTGCGCGGTTGTTACCCGCTATTTCGGGGGTATTAAGCTGGGTACCGGTGGGCTTGTCAGGGCCTACGGCCAGTCTGTTCAGGCCGCTCTGGAGGTGCTTGAAACAGAAACCGTTGTACCGGTTACCCCAATCATACTCAGTGCGCCCTATGAACAGACCGGGGTACTGGAGCAGCTCATCAACCAGTGCAGTCTGAGCCGCTGTGAAAGAATCTACGAATCCCTGCTACAGATTCATGCAGAGATCGAAACTCACAGACTGCAACAACTCCGCGATGCGATGGAGCCCTGGCAGCATCTGATCAGCTTAGAGACACCGGACGATTGATCGACCATTACTGATCGGACTCTGTTACAAATAACTGCCGGTGCGCAGCCTCTAATGCATCCCGACGACGTTTATGACAGTTCTGTTCCGGTATCAGACTGATGATCTGCAACCTCTGTAAAATATCCTGAACAATGGGATTCATTCCGATCAGATGAACAGTACGTCCGATCCGTTGTGAATCCGAGATCATATCTTCGATCGCCAGCGCGGTGGAAACATCAATCAGAGGAACACGACTGAAATCCATCAGCAAGGCATCATGGGGAGAACAGGCCTGCAGTTTGTCTGATAAGCCTTTAGCAGCGCCATAACTGATCGGCCCGTCAAACTGATACAGTACCACCCGTCCCTCTGTGGCAGCCAGCAGCGCCCGCTCGCGCTTAGTCAGTACCTTATCGTTACCGGTCAGACTGTTCAGTACCCGGATACTGTCCAGCTGATTGTCAGCCAGCTTCTTAACCGTCACCACATTAGCAATAAACACTCCGACAAATACCGCTGTAATCAGATCTACAAACACCGTCAGCCCCAGTACCAACAGCATCAGGCTGGCGACAAAAGGTGGAGCCTGAGGTAAACGGCGCAGGAACCTCCAGTCGATGATATCCAGGCCTACTTTGATCAGAATTCCCGCCAGCACTGTATGTGGTATCTGCTCTGCCAGCGGGGCAGCCCCTAGCACCAGAAGCATCAGCACCAATGCATGAAACACACCGGAAACCGGTGTCTGACCGCCACTGCGGATATTAACGACCGTACGCATCGTAGCACCGGCGCCGGGCAGCCCCCCCACCAGGCCTGCAGCCATATTGCCGATCCCCTGCCCGATCAGTTCACGATCAGGGTTATGCTGAGTGCGGGTCATACTGTCAGCCACAAGCGAAGTCAGCAGAGAATCAATAGAGCCAAGCACCGCCAGCATCAGTGCAGCAAACACCATATCAACCAGTAAATCAGCATGCAGTTCAGGTATCAGGATTGGCGGTAGTCCTATTGGAATATCCCCGACGACATCGAGCTCACCATCTCCTGCAAGCCAATAGATCAGCGTCCCCAGAAACAACGCCGTCAGAGCCGGCGGAATCCTTACAGCCAGTCGTCTGGGGCAGAATAAGACAAATAGCAGAGTACCGCCGCCCAGTAACAATGCCGGCAGAACAGGGGCACTGATCTGTGCAGGCATCCGGTTCAACGCATCTGCGACACCGGCACTGGGTGAAAATCCCAGCAAGGGCGCCAGTTGCAGAATAATGATGATAGCGCCGATACCACTCATGAAGCCTGAGATAACAGGGAATGGCACCAGGGTGATATATTTCCCCAGCTTCAGTAGGCCAAACAGCACCTGAAGCATTCCGGCCATCAGTACCACTGTAAACGCCAGTAGCAAACCTGATTCAGGCAACAAGGCTGCAAACTCGGTGAAAACCGCGGCCATCACCACAGTCATCGGCCCGGTGGGTCCGGATATCTGACTGGGTGTTCCACCGAACAACGCTGCGAAAAAGCCAGTACAGATAGCCCCGTAC
>JAOXSA010000502.1 GCA_025800245.1 Amphritea sp.
GTTCACTTAAGGTTGATTCTATAAAAGCGGTTCGATTGGACCTGTAGCGAGGCACGCCCTCGTGCCGAAAAATCGTGTTAATCGGCACGAGGACGTGCCTCGCTACCCGAAAAAAGCGTAAAAAAATCCGATACTGAAAACAGTATCGGATTTTCTATCAAGCCTGAACTAAGCTCAAATGCTTAAGTGAACGGCATTAGACTCAGTAGCCGGGCTTTTATGATCAGAGTATGCAGTTACTTGTAGTAAGCATTCTCGCGCACACTGTGGTCGGTGACATCACGTACTCCGGCCAGTCCCTGAATGCGCTCCATCAGAGTCTTCTCGACACCGTCTTTCAGAGTCATATCGACCGCACTACAACCCTGACAACCACCGCCAAATTGCAGGATAGCGATGTGACCATGCTCTTCTTCAACCAACTCGATCAGTTTCACCTCACCACCGTGAGCTGCCAGTCCCGGATTGATGTCAGCATAGAGGATGTAATTGATCTGCTCATCCATCGGGCTGTCAGGAGATACATTAGGCACTTTAGAATTTGGCGCTTTGATAGTCAGCTGACCGCCCATGCGATCAGTAGCAAAATCAACTGTGGCTTCTTCCAGATATGGCAGGCTGTTCTTCTCGAAGTAAAACTTCACCTTTTCCATCTGCATCACCTCATCATCTTCGATGACCTCTTCCGGCCGGCAGTACGCCAGGCAGGTTTCCGCATAAGGTGTGCCCGGCTGGGTCACGAACATCCGCACAGCAATGCCTTCGACGTTCTGTTTCGCCAGCAGATCAGCAAGGTAAGTTTCTGCTGATTCAGTTACGGTAATATTCATTAAGATTCCTGTTACATCTATCGCTCGTTTATCTGCAGAGGATACACCCTTTCTAAACCTGAGTAAATTAATCAGTTATTCAGATCAACACCCCTGCTCCAATTCTGATAAAATGCCGCAACCCCTTGTTAAGCCGACTTTTATTGCTACCGGCTGAATCACTCTAAGGATACTCAGCTGTTGATCTGCCGCCGCCGTCTGAAAACACTTCTTGCTTTAGGCCTGCCTATTATTGGCGGCATGCTGTCCCAGAGTCTGCTTAACCTGATTGACACCATCATGGTGGGTTCCCTGGGCGAGACTGCTCTTGCGGCGGTTGGTATCGGTGGCTATTCAGGATTTCTGGCGATCAGCCTGATTCTTGGACTCTCATCATCAGTCCAGACGCTGGTAGCCCGGCAACGAGGCAGCGAGAAACTGCAGTCAATGGCACAGCCTCTCGGCTGGGGGCTACTACTGTGCCTGGCTATAACACTCCCGCTTACACTCCTGTTCTGGTCGATTTCAGAACCTCTGACCGCACTGTTCAGCAATGATGCAGCAGCATTGATCCAGGCACAGAGCTATTTCGAGTACCGTATATCAGGACTGCTGGCTATCGGTATCAGCCTTTGCTATCGGGGTTACTGGAATGGTAGCAACCGTCCGGTTCGCTATCTGCGTATTCTGCTGCTGGTCCACCTTATTAATGTCCCGCTTAACTATCTGTTTATCTTCGGCGCTTTCGGTTTCAATGGCATGGGTGCTCCGGGTGCAGGCCTCGGGACCAGCCTGTCTCTGTATATCGGCGCAGCACTGATTGCTCTGGCCAGCTGGAAAGACACCCTCCAACGGGGCCTGTTCGACTCAGCCGGGATTAACCTTCACAACTTTATCTTACTGGTGCGCCTGTCTGTACCCCACTCACTGCAACAGGCCTTCTTCGCGGCATCTGTCGCTGTTCTGTTCTGGATCATTGGCCAGCTCGGTACTCAACAACAGGCAATCGCCCACATTCTGATCAATCTGTCGCTGCTATTAATCCTGCCAGGAGTCGGACTGGGTATCGCCTCGACGACTCTGGTCAGCCAGGCACTGGGGCAAAACCGCTCTGAAGAAGCACTGAACTGGGGCTGGGATGTCATAAAAACCGCATTTGTAATTATGCTAGTGCTCAGTTTGCCGATGTGGCTCGCACCGGATCTATTACTCTCTGCCTTTCTGAAAAGCTCTGCTGCCATAGAGGAGGCTCGTCTGCCTCTGATTCTGACTGGCATTGCGATCTGTGTTGACGCTGCGGCAATTGTGCTGACCCAGTCACTGCTCGGTGCCGGTGCCAGCCGTACGGTTATGTTAGTAACCACCCTCGGCCAGTGGTGTTTCTACCTGCCACTGGCCTGGCTTACAGGCCCGGTGCTGGGTTACGGCCTGATTGGTATCTGGCTGGTACAGATCCTCCACCGTGGACTATCATCATTGATCTTTATTGCTATCTGGCAAAGACAGCACTGGGTTCATATACGATTTAAGATCCTATAGACTGATAATCAGCTCTAACCGCATGAAAAATATAAGTGTCTGGTAAACGGACCGTCACGGCTCACATACAGAAGCAGCAAACCGTATGATAGAACATAACCTGGTTTTTTCGTTTTTCCTGATCTTCACCGGTGCGGCCGTACTTGCTTCCATCGCACTCTACACCCGACAGCCACTACTGGTTGCCTACATCGTACTGGGTGCAGCACTCGGCCCTTATGGATACAGCTTTATTCAGGATACTGCGCTGCTGTCTGAAATATCGCATATTGGCATCATTTTCCTGCTGTTCCTGCTGGGTCTGGATATGCAGCCAAGTCATCTGGTACATATGCTCAAGAAGGCTACTCTGGTCGCAATATTCAGCGCCATCATCTTTATGGCGATCGGCTATGGCGTCGGTGTTGGCTTCGGTTACACCCGCACAGAGTCAATTATCATTGGTGTGGCTCTGATGTTTTCCAGCACCATTATTGGCATCAAGCTGTTACCTACCACAGTACTGCATCACAAGCATACCGGTGAGCTGGTAGTTGGTCTTCTGTTGTTGCAGGACGTGATCGCCATTCTGGTTCTGCTGTTCCTGAACAGTGGTGATAATGGCGGAAATCAGATTACCTCATTCCTCAAAACCGCGGTGGCCCTGCCGCTGATTGTTGCCGGTTCACTGGTATTTGTACGCTATATTCTGCTGCCGCTTATCCAGAAATTCGATCGCTTTCATGAGTATATCTTTCTGGTGGCTATCGGCTGGTGTCTCGGCCTTGCAGAGCTTTCACAACTGGCCGGGCTGTCCGCCGAGATCGGAGCCTTCATTGCCGGAGTCAGCGTAGCAACCAGCCCCATCGCTCAGTATATCGCTACCAGTCTGAAACCCCTGCGTGATTTCTTCCTGATCCTGTTCTTCTTCTCTATCGGAGCGAGCTTTAACCTGAGTTTGCTGGATGACATCCTGGTACCGGCACTGATTCTTGCTGTACTGGTACTGGCCCTGAAGCCTATTGTGTTCCGCTACCTTCTTTCCAGTATCAGCGAGAACAATAAACTGGCCTGGGAAGTGGGATTCCGACTGGGACAGATCAGCGAATTCTCCCTGCTGATCGCCTATATGGCCACATCCGCAGCACTGATCGGACAGGAAGCCTCTCATGTTATACAGGCGACCGCCATTCTGACGTTCCTGTTCTCCACCTATGTGGTGATTTTCAACTTCCCGAATCCGATTGCGGTTTCCGATAAGCTACGACGGGACTGAAAACCCAGAATTCAACCAGATACTCCGTACTTATTAAATCTGAGATAATTGCATCTGCCGGGCTTGATCACAGAAAGAATGACAGATCTATGGTCAATCGAGGGACTTAAAGCGGAGTCTAGCCTTGATATGAACTTTGCCTCTCTTACTCTTTTCATTTCCTCCAAGGATGGCCACTTTTCCCATTTAACTACAAACTCATCCCTATAAAGACTTGGATATTTTTCCTTTAAATGAGCCGAAACAGCATCATAGACAGAACGACCTCTTAGATTAGCCAGCGCTTCATTCAAAAAATTCGAATCACCTCGAACTTTTTTTTCTTCATTCAAAAAAGGCATATCATTCGAAAATCCTTGAATCTTAATTTCAAGTTTATTCGAAGCTCCATCTTCAACACATTCTGCAGCCCATTTATCCAGCAATTTTTTCATTATTTCAGATTGCTTCTCTGTAACAGTAACACTCTTTTCGTTAAAGACATCAATCGTTATATTAGCATCTGTAAATTCAGTTTTTTTTGTATCCTTCAACGCTGCAGACTTAAAGGTAACTATTGGTATATAGCTTAAATCGACATTCAGAGGAGAGTGGTGAATATAGACATATGAGATATCAGTTTTTTTTCTATCCTTAAAAAGATCAGGACAGGTTAAAAAGCCTAAAGATAGAGCAAAGAATAGTATTGAGAGATCGGCGATTGCTTTGAAATGATCAAACTGCTTTAATTTGCCGATCAAATAAAAACATGCATCTCTAACAGAGATCAAGCTCCCCATGAAAGTCTTCCAACAAGCAATAACTGCTGCTGACATAGACCCCCACACAGCTCCTTTGGAGTCTATGCTATCCACACGTAGCTCAGATACAACCACTCCTAAAGAAACACCCAACACAACAGCAAGAAAAACTGCAAATAAAGCCGAAACTCTATATATCAATGACACATTCATAAAACATCCCTGTATTAACTAACATCTTATTTCAGAAATAAGCATAGCCGAATATGTCTTAAGTACATGATCTTTCCTTGTATGCCCGGCTACCCCTAAAAAATCTGCTTATCCCGACGAGCCCACATAATCTCTGCCAGCTCAATGCACTGTTCCGGGGTCTCTGCTTTTTTCAGCAACTGTAATACCACTGCCAGAGTCGAGATAACCGCCCCCTGACCATATTCATGTTCTGCATCACCCCGCCACACTTTAACAAGGTCCTGAGTATCCAGTGGCTGCTTAACCAGTCGTTTCGGATAATAGCGAGGCCATTGGCTGGTGCTGTATTCACCACTCCGACTCCACTGCAGATCACATTCACTCTCAGGCTTTATCTCAGCTTCTCCGCCATCACCTTTGATGGTCAGGCCATTATCGACACCCAATAATAACGCGGTTTTCTGGTGCATCGGACCGTAAGCCGGATGGAAAACACCATCTACTGTGAATTGAGCATGCAACGGGTTGAGCAGGCGACAAAGCGTATGCACCGGTGAACGTAAGCCCATAATCGGTCTGAGGTTGATAATACGCGCCATTTCCGGACTCAGCACCGCGATTGGCATAAAGGCAAACTGGTTCTGCTCGAGGTCTTCAGCCACATCATCCCAGCCCTGACAGTTACGAATCCCGAACAGGGACAGACATTCTTCAGTGTAGATACGCCCCGGAGTATGTCCCTTAGCGCCATGCATAAACACCCGCACACCTTCACCTGCCAGCGTCAATGCTGCAAGGATAAACCAGGGTAATTGACGCTTTTTACCGGCATAACTGGACCAATCGATATCCACGGCGAGTTGCTGTGGCGCACCGCACTCGGCACGAACTGCCTCTACAAATCCGGCAAGCTCTTCAGGCGCTTCCTCTTTAACCCGTAACAGCATCAGAAATGCACCCAGCTGTTCAGGTTCCACCTGTCCCTGCAGAATCATCTGCATCGCCTCTCTGGCTTCGTCCTGGGTCAGGGAACGGGATCCCTGTTTTCCTTTACCGAGAATTCGTACAAATGGCGCAAAAGGATGCTCTTGTGTCTCTTCAGTCATGGAACCGCTCAAGTGATTGATTTAAAGTACAATGCTCAACACCTGATTTATCAGGTAATGCAATCTTCCGTTGATTTTACACCCGGAGTCCCGGCGCAATGAAACCCTTTCACCCAGAAATTAATCTGTTTTTTAATGCACTGGTGTTTTTTACCCGCTTACCGGCGCCAAAGGGAGTGGATTTCTCAGATGCCAATCTGAGCCGGGCCAGCCGTTATTTTCCGCTTGTCGGCCTGCTGATCGGCATTATCGCGGCGGCAGTATGGTGGCTGACAGCTCAGCTCTTTGATCCGACACTGGCCGTACTGTTTTCAATGCTAAGCACTCTGCTGATTACCGGCGCTTTTCATGAAGATGGTCTGGCAGACTGCGCCGATGGTTTTGGCGGCGGCTGGCAGAAACAGCAGATCTTACAGATTATGAAAGACTCCAGAATCGGTAGTTACGGTGCTATCGCACTGGTAATGATTCTGCTGTTCAAGTTTGCCACGCTGGATCAGTTACTATACCCAATGATGGCACTGATTCTGGCTCATCCACTGAGCAGACTGGCCGCTGTCTCCATTGTGCATCTGGATACTTATGTTCGCGACAGCGGCACCAGCAAGGTTCAGTCGGCGGCGCGCCAGATCGAGTTTGGCAGCCTGATTATCGCAGCTTTACCTGTCATGCTGGTACTCCTTGTTATGGCTGATCTGCAGATCTGGCTGGTACTACTGCCAGTCATTATCGTAACCCAGCTTTGCCGTTGGTACTTCAACCGAAGACTGGGAGGCTATACCGGTGACTGCCTGGGCACCTGTCAGCAACTCACTGAACTCAGTGTTTATCTGTGGCTTTGCCTGATCTGAAGCACCCCGATCAGAAGCCTGACATCGCTTTCATGGCGCTGCACTGGTAGAATCCGCGCTTCGCCAGGAGAGACCATGAAACCACACCAGTCACGAGCCAAAAGCGGTCGCAATCAGTCAAAAAAGCTGCGCCCGCAACAAACTGCCCTTAACCGTGAAGCCCTGCCAGAGGATGCCGTTGAGATAGAGATCGAATCTCTCAGCCATGATGGCCGGGGCGTGGGTAAATATCAGGGTAAAACAGCCTTTATTAGTGGCGCCCTGCCCGGAGAAACGGTTACTGCACAACTGCAGAGCGATCAGGGTAAGTTTTATGAGGGCACTATCGAACAATGCCTTCAGCCATCCAGTCACAGAATCGATCCCATCTGTCCACACTATGACATCTGCGGTGGTTGTGACCTTCAGCATCTTGCGCAGGATGAGCAGCTGAGACTGAAGCAAGAGCAAGTACTGGATCAGCTCGCCCGAATTGGCAAAAACAAACCGGCAAAGACACTCCCATCTCTCACCGGTCCCGACAGACACTATCGTCGCAGCGCCCGTGTCGGTATCAACCAACTGTCTGATGGAGAACCGATAATTGGTTTCCGCCGGGCACAGAGCAATCGACTTTGCCAGATTGACGAGTGTGTCGTTCTCGATCCACGAGTAGCCGATATCTTTCAAGAGATCCGTGAAGCGCTGACCGATAGTGGCGACATTAAGCACATTACTCAGATCGATATCGATCTTGGAGATATGGCCACCAGCACCGACTGCCCTGAAGGCTATCTTTCACTGCGTCTGAAAAAGGCCCTGTCGGATGAGCATAAAGCATTCTTCACCGCACTGAGTCAGAAACGTGGCCTTAGTCTGCAACTCCAGATTATCGGTGAAGCCTTTCCGCAGCCTGAACGGCTGGCAGAATACCAATTGGATGACCTGCGTCTGCAGTTCCGTCCGGGTGACTTTATACAGATTAACGCTGAGATTAATCAGCAGATGGTAAAACAGGCTCTGGAACTGCTCGAACTGTCAGATGAAGATCACCTGCTTGACCTGTTCTGCGGTCTCGGCAACTTCTCTCTGCCTGCAGCACAACGCGCGAGCTCTGTGGTCGGCGTTGAAGGCAGCCTGGAGATGGTCAGACAAGCTGAAGAAAACGCTGAGCTTAATGGTATCTCCAATACCGAGTTTTACTGCGCCAATCTTAATGAAGATATGAAGCCCTTCAGTTGGTATAAGAAAGGCTATAACAAAGTGTTGCTGGATCCCCCCAGAGCAGGTGCTGCCAACATTATCTCCCAACTGATTGCACTGCGCCCGGTATCCATCCTGTACATTGCCTGCAATCCCGGTGCGCTTGCCCGTGACAGCCGCGAATTTCTCGAGCAGGGATATCAGCTTGACCGTTTTCTGGTCATGGACATGTTCCCGCAAACTCACCATGTTGAAGCGATGGCACTGTTTAAGCGCGGTAAGAAACCACAACAGAAGAAGAAACTGTTCGGCGGACGGCGATGATTCCGGGCATCGCAGACCAGGATATTCTGTTTGCTGATGACTCAGTTATCGTCGTAACCAAAGCTTCTGACCTACTGTCAGTACCAGGGCGAGGCGAAGATAAGCAAGACTGTCTGTGGCGCCGGGTACAGCAGCGCTTTCCGACTGCCCGGATCGTTCATCGGTTAGATTACGCCACCTCAGGCATCATGGTACTGGGACTGGATGCCGACAGTCACCGACATCTGAGCATTCAGTTTCAGAACCGGACAACCGACAAGCGCTATGAGGCGGTGATCGCCGGACATCCGGCAGCGGACAGCGGCCTGATTGATCAGCCGCTGAGGTGCGACTGGGATAACCGCCCACTGCAGATTATCGATCATGAGCAGGGAAAAGCGGCTCAAACTCACTGGAAGATCATCGACCGGAGTGCAGATCGAAGCCGTGTTTCGCTGCTTCCGGTCACTGGCCGCTCACATCAGTTGCGGGTCCATATGCAGTATCTGGGGCACCCGATACTGGGTGATCGATTCTATGCCAGCGAGGAGCAGATAGCCGCTTCAGACAGACTGCTATTGCACGCGCAGATGCTGGCCTTTGAGCATCCGGTTAACGGCCAGAGAATGCAGTTTGAGAGCCCGACTCCATTCTGAGCAGGCTCTTTGCAGGCAGGAGTAATTACGCCGTTTTACGTAACTGTTCTAACAGAGGCTTGTAGTAACCGATCTTGTGAATAGTCCGGTCGGCCACCTTGCCATCATCATCGTAATAACGCAGCTTCACCGCATCCTTATGATAAGGACTGGCCTCAAATTCAGCCACTTCTTCAGCACTCATTTTACCGCCCTGCAGATTGAATGAATTAACAGACGCCGCCGAAAGACGGCCATAGTAGTTGGGATCAACGGTACACAGATAGCGCTTAGCCGCCACGTGCAATCGCACAGGCTCACTTACCTCAGGCGGATAGTAGCGCGCCAGAATGTCACCACCAGCATCTTCATGCAGGTTATCGACACCGTTTTCCAGAGCATCAAGGGGAAACTCACCGATAAAATGGCCAATATCATGCAGCAATGAAGCAACTATCAGCGCATCACTGGCGCCATCCTCCGCAGCACAGGCGGCAGACTGTTCCATATGATCAGCCATGGATACCGGCTCTCCCAGATAAGATTCCGGTCCCCGGCGCTCAAACAGCTCCAGCAGGAAATCTACGATGTTGTCAGCCGTTACATCTTTTTTGTCGATCATCTTTGTTCCTCAGCGGCGAACCGCCCTCACCTTTTATTACATTCAGAAACAGGGATTAAAAACCACTTTTGATTTTCCGGTAGGCCGTTGGCGACAGCCCGATATGCTTTTTAAATACACGGGAAAAATACAGGGGATCCTGATAGCCGCACTGACGCGCAATAGCATCAACGCTCAAATGGCTGAACAACAGCAATTTTGTTGCCTGTTCAACACGCTTGTTACCGATAAATCGCTTCGCAGAGATCCCCATCATACGACTGAACCAACGACTGAAATGACCCTCGCTGTGACCATTCAACGCCGCTAATTCATGGATTTGTAATGTTTCAGCCAGGTGGTCATCAATATAGCGAATCACCCTTTGCAGCCTCGGAAAATCATCATCGACGTCACTGTGCAACAAGCGGGCATCGGCCATAAATCCTGACAGCAATTGATACATAGCTCCCATGGCCTTTAATTTCCCGGCATTATCATCCGTGGCATCAATGATGGCACTGAACAAACCGGGATCGGTCACAGCCAGTGGCTGATCAGGAGGTGCTATCAGGTCGAAAGCATCAATTCCCTGGGCAACCTGAAGCGTGAAGGCACAGGCACCAATCTCCATCGGCTCATGACATCGGTAGTGGCACAGATGGTTCAATGGCACCACCACCATAGAATCTCGCTGCAACGAAATTTCACAACGATCTGTCACGACACTGCCGGAACCACTGCGAGTATAGATAAGCCAGTTATAGGGCCGCTGATAACCATGATATGCCCAGTCCAGCCCCGCCTGCTGCCAATATGAGCGCACAAGCGACAATCTCAGATTACTGTCAATGATTTCCAACGGGAACACCTTCATCAGATTTATCCATATTTATAACCATTAATTACATACAAATAGTCATAAAACTTACATAACATATCAATACACTTTGAAACCGGTCAAGCAAGACTTTCTAAGAGATTCCATAAGGTAAAATGACAATGCAGGATATTATCGAATTTGAAGGCTATCGTTTTCACAGTCTGTGGCTCAGGGATAACTGCCCCTGTTCAGAGTGTCGCCATGAAAACGGGCAGCGCCTGCACGAAACCTGGCAACTGCCTGCCGATATTCAGATAGAAGAGTGCTCTGAAACAGAAACCGGCCTGAAAATCCGCTGGGCAGCTCCTCATTCACATGAGGCGATATTCAGTTACGAATTTCTCCGTCGGCACGCCTATGACAAACCGCACACTAACGACTCAACAGCAGCGCTGTGGGGTGGTGAATTCAATCTGCCTGAGTTCGGGTACCAGCAGGTGATACGCGACGCTAAGCAACGCCTGGAATGGCTTGACGCTGTCGAAAAATATGGCATCGCCCGCCTGACAGGCGTGCCCACCCAGCCCGGCATGATCCTGAAAGTAGTGGAACTGTTTGGTTTTGTCCGGGAAACAAACTACGGCACGCTGTTTGAAGTGCGCACCGAAGAGAAGCCACAGAATCTGGCCTACACACCGATTCCTTTGAGCCTGCATACCGACAACCCATACCGTAATCCAGTTCCAACATTGCAACTACTGCACTGCCTGATTAAAGCAGAACAAGGCGGGGTAACAGCGCTGACTGACGGGTTTAAAGCCGCAGAACTGCTGCGTGAGGAAGATCCTGCCGCATTTGCACTGCTCAGCACTGAAACTGTCAGTTTCCGTTTCAGCAGTGCTGATGCGGATCTGCGCCATCAGGGCCGGATGATTACCGTCAATCCTCAGGGAAACATTACCAATATACGTATTAACAACCGCTCTGCTGCGCCTTTTCAGGTGAGTTTTGACAATATGGCTGACTATTACAGGGCCTACCACAAGCTTATGACAATTATCCAGAGTGACCGTTGTAAGATCACTCTGACACTGGATGAAGGCGACCTGGTACTGTTCGATAACGAGCGCGTGCTTCACGGTCGTGAAGTACAGGCAATCGGAACCCGCCACCTGCAAGGCTGCTATGCTGATCGCGACGGCCTTCGCAGCACAGCAGCGGTTCTGCGCCGGAACAACTGAGCCGTATTACAAAAAAGCCCTGACTGATGCTCAGGGCTTTATTATTGCTGCGATTAAGGACCAGCTATACAATCCGGCGTGCTGTATTCCCGGCCTTAAAGCCACAAATTGAACCGATTAACTGATCAACTATGCGTTGACGCGCCTCTACACTCCCCCAGGCACTGTGCGGTGTAATAATCAGGTTAGGAATATCCTCCGCCAGCAAAGGATTGTCTGCTGTAGGGGGTTCTACTGTCAGAACATCCGTCGCAGCACCGGCAAGATGCCCTGTTCTTAGGGCATCAGCCAGCGCTGACTCATTAACGATTCCACCCCGGGCGGCATTAATCAGGAAGCTACCGGATTTCATCTGATCCAATTCTGCCTCACCGATCAGATTCCGGGTTACCTCAGTCAGAGGGCAGTGTAAGGAAAGTACATTGGCCTGATTCAGCACGTCGGACAATGGCAAACGCCCCGTTTCAGGTCTGCCACCAGGACGCTGCGCAACCAGCAGATTCATGCCAAAGGCTTCAGCCAGTCGCCCGACCTCTCTACCCAGCGTACCGTAACCAACAATACCCAGCGTTTTGCCGGATAACTCCTGAATGGGATAGTCCAGCAGACAGAACTGGCTGGATTTCTCCCAATCACCATTTCTAGCTGAACGGTTATATGCCAGCAGGTTAGTATGCAGTGCCAGCATCAGGCTGAATACATGCTGAGCCACCGAGGCGGTACCATAACCCTGACAATTGGTTACCTGAATACCCAGCTCGGCAGCGGCTTCCAGATCAACATTGTTAGTGCCGGTAGCAGCAATACAGATAAGCCGGAGACGTTTTGCAGACCTCAATGTTGTCTCGTTAAGGACAACCTTATTCACGATCACCACTTCAGCATCAGCAATTCGCGTCTCTACCTGATCCGGTAACGTCAGGTCATAGCAACAGAATGAATCAACCGCTCCTTTCAATTCCTGCAGGTTCAGATCCTGCTTATCCAGACTATCCAGATCAAGAAATACCGCTTTCATTCACTATCCTCTATTCTGTCCCGAAGGCTGCAGACAAAAAAAGGGGCCTCAGCCCCTTTTCGTTACGCAATGTTGTTTCAGATTTTCTCTTTAATTTCCCAGAGAATCTCATCCGCAATAATCGCCGGAGCAGACAGCCCCTGACGGTTCTTCACGGTCAGGAACACACCATTAGCAGTCCGGTTCATATGCAGCTGGTATTCACCAATATGCTCGTACTTACCGGTCTTATCGTTGTATACGCCGTCCTGTTCATCGCCGAAGATATAGACAACCTCTCCAGCAAACCAGATCTTAAAGCCCTTACGGTCAGCATCTGTTTGCTTATCGATATTGAACTCGTCAGCAACACCGTTTTCGGCATCCAGATCATCAATGCTGTACTGTTTAGAACTATAAGACGGACCACCCTCTTCTTCCTGATCTCCGAAGCCCAGAGCCTTACCGAAAGCAGAATCGTTGAGCGTGACTGCTTTACGATCAGAGTGTAGCCATTCGAAGAACCCCATCTTCTCGGTATCATCAAACGGCGTTGAAGTGGTGTAGGTCATATAGATCACACCGATGGACTGATCGCGAGTCCCGATATCCAGCTCAGTTTTGTCCAGCGCAGCATTAACCTGCTGCCATGCCTGATCAACAGGTACCGTGATTTTAAGCGCCGGGAAGCCCTTAGAATCACGTCCCATCTGCGGTCGGTTATCAGACTGCTGCTTCAGTGCCAACAGACTATGGCTACCGGCATCGGAGCTGGACTTACTCAGATATCGCAGCATTTCGAACATCATGTCAGTTTTATAACCAACATTCTCTGCTGCATTCTGCCAGTCAACCGATACAGGCTTCTCATCCTGCGCAACACGAACGTGCTTCATCGCGATGCTGGTCCGGTTGTAATCATTCTCGACCGGACGCACCGAAATCTGCAGTTTGTCACTGACAGGGCCTTCGATATCCTGGAAAGTCAGTCGCTTGATCATGCTGTCCATGAAGCTGTAGTCCTTACCAGCAGTATCAACCCAGACGGTTTCCATCATGCCTTCGCGCGGCGCAGATTTCGCCAGCTCAACATTGTTGAAACGCCAGAACTCCTGAATCTGAACCCAGACATCCCCGACAGGTTCATCAACGATAATGACCTTATTGCGACCTTCCCGCTTCAGATTGACCCGGTCATTACCGGCATCAGCATAGAAAAATTCCGGACGAGGTACTTCAAAATCACCGCTTCTTGCAGAGGCAGTCTGACCTGCGTTAGGGACTACAAGGCGATCTTCCATCTCCTTAGAGCGGGCCCGGATAGATGGTGGCAACTCCAGGCGATCACTTGCCTTTGCCTCTTCATAATCCTGGCTCCGGTCATTGATAATGCCATTCTCGCCGTAAATCGGATTCGAATAGGAGCCACACCCAGTCACACTTAACACAGCTACTGCCAGCGGCAGCAAAGTGATTCTTCTCATTCTGCTCATCCGTTCAAATTCAGATAATTTCGCACGCTTTCAGTGCTTCGCGCACCTGTCCCTGATAGCGCTCATCCAGAACGGTCAGTGGCAGGCGAATTCCTTCGCTCATCATACCCATCTCAGCCATCGCCCATTTAACAGGGATCGGATTAGCTTCGACAAACATGGCATCATGCAGTTGCATCAGTGAGTCCTGAATTGCACGGGCAGCATCGGCCTCACCGGCAATCGCCAGACGGCACAGTTCACCCATCTGAGCAGGCGCGACGTTCGCGGTAACAGAGATGTTACCGTCACCACCCAGCAGCATCAGCTCAACAGCCGTACCGTCATCACCGGAATAGATCGCGAAATCTTTTGGTGCTTTGTCAATCAGCTCTTTAGCCCGATCCAGATCGCCAGTGGCTTCTTTAATACCGATAATGTTCGGAATCTCAGCCAGACGCAGCACAGTCTCAGGCAGCATGTCACAAGCGGTACGGCCCGGAACATTGTAAAGAATCTGTGGAATATCTACCGCTTCAGCCAGCGTTTTGTAGTGCAGGTACAGACCTTCCTGGGTCGGCTTATTGTAGTAAGGCGTAACCAGCAGGCAGGCATCAGCACCGGCTTCCTTAGCCGCTTCAGTCAGCTCGATCGCTTCCTGTGTTGAGTTTGCACCGGTACCGGCGATCACTGGAATCGCACCGGCAACACGCTCAACCACCCGTTTAATGACCTGACAGTGCTCATCACAATTCAGCGTTGCGGATTCGCCGGTAGTACCGACGGCGACAATGGAATCGGTACCCTTTTCCAGATGAAAGTCTACGACTTTATCCAGCGCATCCCAGTCGAGATCGCCGTTAGACTTCATCGGGGTAACAAGAGCAACAATGCTGCCAGTAATCATTTCTGTCTCCAACAAGGTGTATGAACGGCCTATGGTACTTGCCTGCGTTTCCACGCTCAACCCATTTTATCTCAATAGGTTAGAGGTAAAATCAGCAGATAATTGAAGCCGCTCAATCCGGTTTAATCTGTTATCTTATAAAAGGCGTATCATTCTAACTGATCTCAATCAGATAAGCGTAGTTTTTACCCTGTTTTTTTTATTAAGGATTCAATATGAGCCAACCTGAAATTGATCAGCCGGTCAGCGACTTTACTGCAGCGGCTACCAGCGATACCGAAGTGACTCTTTCAGCTCTGAAAGGTTCCAACGTAGTGATCTATTTTTACCCTAAAGACAACACGCCTGGCTGCACCACTGAAGGCCAGGATTTCCGTGATGCCTTTGCCGACTTTCAGGCAGCCAACACCGTTATCTTCGGTGTTTCCCGCGATAGCCTGCGAGTTCACGAAAACTTCAGAGCTAAGCATGAGTTCCCGTTTGAACTGATCAGCGATCCGGATGAAGCACTCTGTAAACTGTTTGATGTGATCAAGCTGAAGAAGATGTATGGCAAAGAACATCTGGGGGTTGAACGCAGCACCTTCCTGATCGATAAAGACGGTATTCTTCGCCAGGAATGGCGTAAAGTGAAAGTCAAAGAGCACGTTGCCGAAGTACTGGCAGCAGCTCAGGCTCTGTAATTCTCTGCCACAAAAAAAGCCGGCATATGCCGGCTTTTTAGATCTCAATCCATCACTATTCCAGTGACTGGCTTGCGCCTAAAGCATGAGTTTTAGGCCACGCGTTGAGTATAGCCTTGATCAGGGTTGCCAGTGGAATGGCGAAAAATACGCCCCAGAATCCCCAGATGCTACCAAACACAAGCACCGCAATAATAATCGAAACCGGATGCAGATTGACCGCTTCAGAGAAAAGTAAGGGGACCAGCACATTGCCATCCAACGCCTGGATAATGCCGTAAGCCAGCATCAGATACCAGAATTCATTAGTCCACCCCCACTGCACAAAGCCGATCAGAGCTACCGGCAAGGTTACCAGTGCTGCACCAATGTATGGGATCAGCACCGACAAGCCAACCATGATACCGAGCAGTGCCGCGTAATTGATTCCCAGGAATGCAAACACAACATAAGTAACTGAACCAACAATAAGAATCTCAATTACCTTGCCACGTACATAGTTAGCTATCTGCTGATCCATCTCGTTCCATACCTGAGTCAGCATCGCTTTTTTCTGTGGCAGGAAGGATACCCACCAGCGCACCAGATTGCCGCCGTCCTTCAGGAAGAAGAACACCAGAATCGGCACCAGCACCAGATAGATAAGCAGCGCGATAATCCCGGTAATGGAGTTCAGGGAGTAGGTTACAACCCACTGCCCTAATAAACTGAGCTCTGCTGTGGCCATATCGATAATCTGGCTGATCTGCTGTTCAGAGAAAATCTCCGGATACTGCTGCGGAAGCAGCAGGAGCACAGATTTTGCCTCCGCAACCATTCTCGGCAGTTCATTAAAGAGGTTAACAGACTGCTTCCAGGCCAGTGGCAGGATAAACAGCAACAGCGATAACAACACCCCGACAAACAACAGAAACACCAGCAACACCGAAGCCAGGTGGGGGACTTTCCGCTGTTGTAACCAATCGATCAGGCCCTGCATCAGAAACGCAAGAATGACACTGATAAATACCGGCGTTAACGGCTGACCAAGATAGAGAATAACGCCCAGTGCTCCGGCCAGCAGGACGAAAAACAGCATCACCTCTTCATTTGAAAAGTAGCTATCGATCCATTTGCTGAAAATCTTTTTCACGCTAAATCACTCCTGACCGTTCAACCACGCTTAATAAGATAGATGTATTCGTCGCCCTCAGTGAACGATTGCAACATCTGATGGTCTGACTGATCGGTATAGGCTTTGAAATCCCGTACTGAACCCTGGTCAGTCGCTATCACTTTCAGTACTGCACCTGCTGCCAGTTTGTGTAATGCCTGTTTTGCTTTCAGCAACGGCAACGGACAGCTTAAACCGCGAGCGTCCAGCAGTTCATCAAACTGTAATTCATTCATGGCAACAGATTTCCCGGTTTTTCATTTAGGATCAGCAATATATACCAAAAAGTGGGGTAATATAATCCGCCTTAGGGATATTCTTAACTGATGTGTAAGGACCAGAATTTGAGAAAGACATTACTAGCTGCGGCGTTGTCCATGGCAATTCTGCACCCCGGACAAAGTATTGCCAATGATCTGCCGGTCATTGGCAATAGCAGTTCGGCGATTTCACTGGATCAGGAATATCAACTGGGTCAGACCTGGGCGAGGATCTTCCGGGGCAGCGCCAAAGAGTTCGGCGATCCTCTCACCGCCCACTATATTGATGAACTGCTCTGGTCTCTGGCAGCCACAAGTCAGCTACAGGATCATCGCCTGGAGTTGCTGATTCTGGATAACCCTACCCTGAATGCTTTCGCCGTTCCCGGTGGCGTCATCGGTATCCATACAGGCCTGCTGCTTGGTGCGCAGAATGAAGCAGAACTGGCCTCTGTTATCGCCCACGAACTGGCCCACCTGTCACAACGACATTATGCTCAGCGCCTGGAGGAAGCACGCAGCAATAAGCCTTATCTGTTTGCCGCCATTCTGGCCAGTATACTGGTAGGCGCATCCAATCCGGATGCAGCCGCAGCGGGCATCTCTTCCAGCGTTGCAGCCACCCAACAGGCTAACCTGAACTTCAGCCGCCGTATGGAACAGGAAGCCGACCGGATCGGCATGCAGAACCTGGTGGCAGCGGAATATGATCCCTATGCGATGCCTGACATGTTCTCGAGAATTCAGCGTTCAACCCGCTTTATCGGCCAGAAGCCTCCTGAGTTTCTGTTAACCCACCCGGTCACTGAGTCGAGGATTTCTGATGCCCAGAACCGGGCCCGCCAGCTCCCTAAACCGGCTTATAAAAAACAGTCATTTACCTTTGATCTGATCAGGAAACGGTTAGAGGTCGATTACAGCAAGGATATCAGGCAATCAGTCAATACATACCGGGCCAGTGCAGATAGCAGTCCGCCAGACCGCTATGGTCTGGCGCTGGCACTGATGCGCAATAATCAGTTCTCTGATGCGATGCAGGAACTCAGCAAACTGCCTTCAAATTACAGAAATGATCTGTATGTCAAACTCACTGCAACTGAGATAATGCTTGCCGCGGGTCAGACAGAACGAGCGGTCTCTCAACTCAGAGAGCTGGATAAACTCTACCCGGATAGCTACCCGGTACGTATGACACTGAGTCGGGCCTACACAAGGAATCGCCAGTTTGAAGAGGCCGCTGACCTGCTCGAACAACTGAGCCAGAACTACCCCAACAATAGCCATGTCTGGTACGAGCTTGCTGAAAGCTACGGTCAGTCCGGCAATACGCTGGGCGTTCACGAAGCGCGAAGCGAATACTTCCTGCTGAACGGTATCGTCGACAAGGCTCTGCAGCAGCTGGACTTTGCCCTGCGCGACCAGAATCTGAATCAGTCTGATCGCGCGCGTCTGGAGCAGCAGAAAAAAGAGGCTGAAGCCGTTCGAGATGCAATAAAAAGCCTCTGAACAGATGTCAGGGTCAGAAAGATTTCCGACGCAGGCCTTCGATCAGAGATCGCTGATCCTGCTCATTAAGCCATTGATCCACCCAGCCAGAAAGCGCAGTGTCGGTGGCCGGAGTTTTGCTCCATTCACGGTACGCCTGAAGGTGCTGTGGTGAAATTGCGGTTGTCGTAACACCCTTTTGGTCTGTGCGAATACACTTGGATGGAAAGGTATCGTTATGCTCAAACTGATAGTCAATCCAGCGCGCAACCTTCTGACGATCACCATTCATAATTTTCATCACTCACCTCCTACTGCCTGAAAATTCTGGCCGTTAATGCTCAGAAATAGTACGTCTCACCTTCAGGGGACGGATTGAGTTATATCACTGAAATATTACATCGAACATGAAAGTTTTATGACAAGCGCGTAACTATCAGTTTTGTTTGGGAATAAAAAATGCCCCGGCGAATTTCACAGGGGCATTCAGTGTTACAAAGTCAGCAATCAGTCGTTTGCTTTATCCCGCAGCACAAACTTCTGAATTTTACCGGTAGATGTTTTTGGCAGCGGTCCGAACACCACTTTCTTCGGTGCCTTAAAATTCGCCATGTTGTCACGACAGAAATCGATAATCTCCTGTTCTGTCACCTCGGCCCCGTCTTTCAGAGTCACAAAGGCACAAGGCACCTCACCCCATTTCTCATCATTACGGGCAACCACTGCAGCTTCCATCACATCACCGTTGCGATAGAGTACATCTTCAACCTCGATCGAAGAGATATTCTCACCACCGGAAATGATAATGTCTTTAGAACGGTCTTTAATCTCGATATAACCGTCCGCATGCCAGACTGCCAGGTCTCCGGAATGGAACCAGCCACCGCTGAACGACTCTTCAGTGGTCGATGGGTTCTTCAGGTAACCTTTCATTACCAGATTACCGCGCATGAATACTTCACCCATGGTTTCGCCATCCTGCGGCACCGGCTCCAGGGTGTCCGGATTTGCCACCATCAGACCATCCAGCATCGGTGCACGCACGCCCTGTCGGGACTTCAGCCGGGCAATTTCTTCATCGGTACGGTCATTCCACTCCTGATGCCACTCACACACGACGGACGGACCATAGGTTTCCGTCAGACCGTATACGTGGGTGACGGTGAAGCCCATCGCTTCCATTCCCTGAATCACCGCTGCCGGTGGCGCCGCGCCTGCAGTCATCACCTTCACGGAATGCTCAATCCCGGCCTTCATCTCTTCCGGTGCGTTATTCAGCATATTCAGTACAATTGGCGCACCGCAGAAGTGGTTAACTTTTTCATCGCGGATCGCATCATAGATAGCATCGGCCCGTACCTGGCGCAGACAGACACTGACACCCGCAGAAGCCGCAATACTCCATGGGAAACACCAGCCGTTACAATGGAACATCGGCAACGTCCACAGATACACCGGATGCTGTCCCATATTCCAGGAGACAATGTTGCTCATCGCATTCAGATAAGCGCCACGGTGATGATAAACTACCCCTTTAGGATTGCCGGTGGTACCGGAGGTATAGTTCAGGGTAATCGCATCCCACTCATCTTCCGGCAGCTGCCACTGATAGTCAGCGTCGCCATCAGCAATGAACGCTTCATAATCCATCGTGCCGATCAGTTCACCACCTTCATAACTCGGATCATCGATATCGATAACCAGAGGTCGATGAGCAATCATCTTCAGCGCCTTGCTGATCACTTCTGAAAACTCACGATCGACCAGTATTACTTTGGCTTCGCCATGCTGCAGGATAAATGCGATCGCCTCAGCATCCAGACGAATATTCAGGGCATTCAGTACTGCACCACACATCGGCACACCGAAATGTGCTTCAAACACTTCAGGCACGTTTGGCGCCATCACAGCGACGGTATCCCCTTCACCAATACCGTGTTTGGTAAGTGCACTGGCCAACCGGCGACAACGGCTATAGGTTTCGGACCAGGTACGACGGATATTCTGGTGAACGACTGCGGTTTTATTAGGGAATACCGATGCTGACCGCTCTATAAAGGTCAGAGGACTCAGTGCAGAGAAGTTCGCGGCGTTCTTATCCAACCCGAACTGATATGGATTTGAGTGATTAGACATAATCATTAGCCCTGATAGTTACCACGTCCGCTTCAGCCTGCAGCCGCAGTGATATTGTTTTTGTAAGTCATACATCAGGGTATACCCTGATTGCATGAACTATAATACGTAATTACCCTGATTAGACAAGTCCTTCTAAAGTCCAACTGGCGATAGCCCGCTATCACAGTTTCTGAGCCAAGCGAGAACCGATGAGCGCCGACAACGACCTGAACTCGATTACCGAACTCGACGAAGCGGAACGTTTCCGTTTTCTGGTAGAACAATCTACCGACATGATCTCCCGCCACACTCCCACTCAGGACTGGACTTTCCTCGATGTAAGCCCGGCGGTAGAAAGAATGCTGGGTTATACCGTGGAAGAGATGATCGGCACTCCGGGCTATGATCTGTTTCATCCGGAAGATGCCGACAACCTGATCAAGCGTTCCGATTCTGTACGCTATCGCAAAGGCATGTACACTAATGTGTACCGTTACAAACATAAAAACGGTCATTACATCTGGCTCGAAACCACCAGCCGTACCCTGCGGGACGATAGTGGTAAACCGATTGAGATTATCTGTGTATCCCGTGATGTAACTGAACAGACCCTGGCTCAGCAGGCGACCCGCCGACTCGCCCGGGTGGTCGAATCCTCATCCGATATGATCATGTTCTGCAATCACAAAACGATGCAGCTGACCTATATGAACGAGGCCACCTACATCACCCTGGGCACGGAGAAAGAAAACCCGGTAGTGTTCTATCTGGAGCAGATGTTTGAGCCGAAAATCTTTGCCTCGCTGGTACAGGACGCTCTCAGTCATGCCGCGACTCATGGCACCTGGTATGGCAGTATTCCGATGCAGCTACCATCCGGCCGGGATCGCACCGCCGAAATTCGCGAGGTCATCGCGCACCGCAACCTCAACGATGATATGGCCGTTGAGTATTACTCGATTATCGGCCGGGATATTACTATCCGCCGCAAAGCGGAAGAAGAGATGAAGCGCAACCAGCTGGAGATGGCCCATATTTCCCGCCTGCTATCAGTGGGTGAGATGGCATCCGGGCTGGCCCATGAGATTAATCAGCCATTGGCCGCTATTCTCAACTACTGTCGCGGTTCGTTACGCCGGATTGAAGAGGGTCGCATCACAAAAGTAGACGAAATTGGCCGGTCGATGGAGCTGATCACCAAGCAGGCTCGCCGAGCGGCTGAAATCGTCAAGCGTATGCGCAGCTTTGTGAAGAAAACTGAATATCAGCGTATGGAATTCCCGCTCAATGAAAGCTGTCAGGAAATTGCAGAGTTCCTTAAACAGGAATCTCTGGATCACAACACTACCTTCGAGTTTGAATTGGAGAACGGTGACCTGCCTCTGCTGGCTGACAAGATTCAGATCGAACAGGTGCTGCTTAACCTGATCAGAAACGCCATTGAAGCGTATAACGACTGTGAAAAAACTCACCGACCCGTTATTATCAGCACCCGCAAAGTCAATGACTATATCTATATTTCAGTATCCGACCACGCCAATGGTATCAGCGCCGAGGTACTGGAAAAGCTGTTCGAACCGTTTTACACCTCGAAATCCACCGGACTGGGGATGGGTCTGTCGATCTCCCGTACCATCATCGAGGCCCATGGCGGTCAGTTATGGGCAGAAAGCGACGGTAAGACAGGCACACAATTCTATATAAAAATTCCAGCTAAGGGCTGAGTTATGCAAGCAAAAGACACCGGAACTGTTTTTATTGTCGATGATGACGACGATTTTCGCGATTCAATGCAATGGCTGCTGGAAAGTGACGATCTGCCGGTTCAGAGCTTCAGCTCGGCGCGGGACTTTCTGAGCCAGTACAAAGGCGAGAAAGGCTGCATGCTACTGGATGTGCGGATGCCGGAAATCAACGGCCTGGCTCTACAGCAGATTATGATAGAGCGAGACATTCGCTTACCCATCGTAGTTCTCAGCGGCCACGGTGATATACCCATGGCTGTCACCGCGATGAAAAATGGCGCAATCGACTTTCTGGAGAAGCCGTTCGATGATGAAGTACTGATCCCACTGGTTCAGACCGCCCTGCAAAAAGCCGAAGAGCTATTTGCCGGTCAGGAACAACTGAATCAGATCCGCGAGCTATACGACAGCCTGAGCCGCCGCGAAAAAGAGGTAATGGCACTGGTTGTAACCGGTAAAGCCAACCGCGAAATTGCCGAAGATCTGGGTATCAGCCCGAAAACGGTTGAGGTTCATCGCTCCCGGGTCATGAGCAAGATGCGCGCTGAGAGCCTGCCGGAGCTGGTCAATCAGGCAGCTCAGCTGGAAGAGTAACCAAGCCCTTCGATAAACTCCTGCATCGCCTGCAGCGTTGCTGCCGGTGCCTGCAGGTGGGGAATATGACCACAATCCGGAATAAACAGACCGGAAGCATGCTTCCCTATGCCTGCAACGGTATCCTCAACCTGCGCCAGTTCGCCGTATTCATCATCCCTGCCCTGCATGATCAGGGCCGGGCAGCGGATATCCTTCAGATACCCTGTCAGATC
Source organism: Amphritea sp. (assembly GCA_025800245.1). GTDB lineage: Bacteria > Pseudomonadota > Gammaproteobacteria > Pseudomonadales > Balneatricaceae > Amphritea. The sequence goes on from JAOXSA010000502.1 coordinate 22,910, forward strand.
CATCGACTGAAAACTGTCCCGCTGCCAGGTTTCATACCAGGCACGGAAGATCAGATCAGTACGTTCACCGTGATAACGCGCCAGTCGCTCAGGCAGATTGGTGCTGCGATAAATACCCACCGCTTCTTCAATGCCGGCACGGGTCAGATCATCGACCCGGATATGCGCCGCTTCAGTAATCAGAGCCAACACCCTGTCAGGTAAACAAGCGGCCCCTACCAGAGCGATCGAACCGCCATCACTATGCCCTACCAGAATCACCTTATCTAATCCTGCCGCATCTAATACCGGCGCCAGCCAGTCACGGCCTTCCTGCTCCAGATAATCATCATCTCTGGGCAACGTAATCGGACTGGAGCGGCCATAGCCCCGCCGCTCATAAACCAGAAGATCCAACCCGGTCGCCTGCGCTAGCTGCTCAGGAAACCCCTTCCACATATCGATATGACCGAGTGCTTCATGCAGCAGCACCAACGTGGGCCGTTCAACATCAGCACCGGCGTTGTTCCAGTGCCCGTGCGAGGCATAAATTTCAGTGCCGTCTGCCAGAGTCAGCAGTCGGTCTTCCCAGATCAGTGTTGGCATAATATCCGTGTATTTTTGTACCAGTACGTTTTTTATCGATCCGCAGGAATAGAGTAAGTCAGTGTCGTATGAGCAACCAGATCCTCATCACCATCAGAGCGAATCCAGACCTCTCCGACAGCTAATCGCTTACCCACTTTCATCAGATTACAGCGGGCCAGCAGATCCCGTCCGGCGACGGGTTTATTCATAAAATTGATATTGAGATTGGTGGTAACCGCCAGCGCCACCGGACCGATCTGACCCAGTAATGCGGCATACATACAAACATCTGCCAACGCCATCATTGTCGGACCGGAAACAGTACCACCCGGCCTTAAATGATCGTCATCAACGGGTAGTTTCATTTCCGCCCAGGCATCTCCCAGCCCGGTCAGCACACCAAACTTTTCCCCTTGCGGAAAATGTTCCGCCAGAAAGCCGTTCATCTCAGTAATGGTCATTACCGGCATAGCCACCTCATATAGCCGCTTACTTAAGCCTGACAAAGAAGATTTAATTAATAGCCTAACCTTTTGAAAATACGAGCATTAAAGTCAGACCATAGATTATGAAGGCCGCTCAATTACCGCCAGAGTCACCGTTGCTTTTGCAACCAGATCCTGCGACTGGTCATCGCCGCAATAGACTTCTGATTCAGCAACAATCAAACGACTACCCGGCTTCAGCACCCAGGCCCGGCAAAACAACTGTTCTCCCCTGGCCGCGCGCAGCAGGTTAATCTTGAATTCAGCGGTCAGGATTATCTGATCGGAAGCCAGCAGAGTTGCAGCAGCAGTGCCCGCTGTGTGGTCGGCTAAGGTCGCCTGCACACCGGCATGCACAAAGCCATCCTGCTGCAGGTGCTTTTCCTGCAGGGACAGACTTGTCTGACAGTGACCTGGACGGAACTCTTGCAGCTCAAATCCCAGGTCACGAACAAATGGCGCGCTGTTAAAGACCCGGCTGACCTCCGCAGCGTAGTCAGGATTGCGTGCCTGAAACTCCGCTGCGGTTGTCTGCGACAGCATTATGCCACCGCGTCCGCTTCGTCTTTCGCGCGATTACGCAGGATAAAGCGCTGAATCTTACCGCTAGGTGTTTTCGGCAGCTCTTCAACGAATTCGATTTCACGTGGGAAAGCGTGTGTGGACAGACGGCTACGCACGTGGGTTTTCAGCTCTGCGGCCAGTTCGTCGCCAGCATCAAACTGCGGTTTGATTACCACATAGGCTTTGATGATTGCTCCGCGCTCCAGATCTGGTTTACCGATAACACCACTTTCAGCCACCGCTTCATGCTCCAGCAGCGTGCTTTCAACATCTGAAGGCCCGACACGGTAACCAGCCGTCGTAATGATATCGTCGTCACGACCATTAAAGGAGTAACTGCCATCACCATGACTGATGACCACATCGCCGGTCAGATAGTATTTACCACGGAATGGGTTCTTTTCACCCCAGGTATAACCCGGGAAGAAGAACAGCGGTGAGTTCTCCATATCAACCGCCAGCTCACCGGTTTCGCCTTCACCGACTTCATTCAGATCATTATCCAGAGCGACAACACGGTGACCCGGCATAGAGAAGCCCATCGAACCCACACGCACAATGCGCTGCTCCAGATCATGATGGTTACAAGCGGTCATACCGGTCTCTGTCTGACCGTAGTGATCCATTACCGGACAACCCAGTCGACGATCGACCCAGCCGATAACTTCAGGGTTAAGCGGCTCGCCGGCACTGCTGGCCACGCGCAGATCAAACTTGTCGTCCGGGCCCAGAATGTCGTCGTTAGCCATCAGCAGACGGTACGCCGTCGGCGCAGCTGCCAGATTGGTGATTTTGTACTTACGCAGCATGTCGTAAGTGGTTTCCGGAGTGAAGGCATTTTCATTGAAGTGTGTCGTGTTACCCAACAACATTGGCCCTACTACCGCATAGTACAAGCCATACGCCCAACCGGGATCAGCCACGTTCCAATAGGTATCTTCCGGACGCAAGCCGATCGCAAGACGCATATAGACATAGAAAGACAGCAATGCCCGCGCAGGTACTGCAACACCTTTCGCTTTACCTACCGTACCGGAAGTAAACATCTGCAGGAACGGATCGTCAGCACCGATACGTACCGGTTCAAACTCTTCGCTCTGACCGGCCATCTCCTCTTCGAAGTCAGCCAGCTCTGCATACTTAGTATCTGCCGCAGCGCGATTGAACAGCAGTACCGGAGGACAACCGTTCACATCGTCCAGCTTAGAAATATTATCAGGATCGGTAATCAGCAGTTTGGTCTGCGCCTGGGTCACACGATATTCGATGGCACCACCGCCAAACGCGGTAAACAGAGGCTGATATACTGCACCGGCACGCAACGCACCCAGTACCACTACCATCAGCTCAGGCGTTCGTGGCAGCAGACAAGCAACACGATCCCCTTTACCAATACCCCGAGCCTTCAGCAGGTTTGCGAACTGAGCGGAGCGACGTTGCAGCTCTGCAAAAGTATGGCTGGAAGCCGGACGCGTGGCACCTTCGTAATTCAGTCCGACACGATCGCCATCAGCCCAACGGTCACAGATCTCTTCGCAGACGTTGAAACCATCTTTCAGATTACCTACCAGCTGATCCTCAATCTGTGCCGGTGTGAAGGCATCGTAAAAAGCCTGATAATTTTCGATAGTCATAGATTGCCTCATTATTATTGTTTTCAGTCACCGCAGTCCGGCGACTTAAAAATCTAAAAAAATTTCCGACCCCTTCGGGTCAGTCGAACAGCCCGGAAGCACGGAACATCGCTATCTGTTCAGCGCTATAGCCAAGCTGTTGCATCACTTCACTTTCCTGTTCGCCACATACTGGCGCAGGCGCAGGTTCATCCTGCGACTGTTCGAAACCCAGTGCCGAAGCGATCTGCCGCTCCCCACCTGGAGTTTCTAAAATCATATTGCGACTAGTGAACTGAGGATGCATTGCAGCCTCAGATACAGTCAGAACCGGCTCCACGCAGGCATCCAGATCAGCCAGCTCTTCACACCAGGTTTCCAGATCCTGATTACGGAACCGCTGCTGTAGCAGTGTCTTGAACTGCATCGTTTCCAATGGCGGGTTATCCTGAATATTCAGCGCCTGTGCCAGACGTTGACGGAACTGGGGTTCAAGACTGCCGACTGCCAGATAACGATCATCCGCGGTACGGTAATAGTCATAAAAACCACCACCATTGAGGAAATGCCCTTCCGGCTCAGGATCTGCTTCACCATTAAGTGCTCCGGGTGCCATAAGTGCCTGCATGGCCAGGGTATTATCGGCCATGGAGATATCGATGTAGCTTCCCTCGCCCTGCTGCTGTCGACCGATCACCGCCGCAAGAATGGAGATAACGGCTGGATGTGATCCAGCCGCAACATCCGCGACCTGTAGCCCCATTGGTGCAGGGCCGGACTGTTTCCGCCCCAGATGACTGGCAGCCCCGGATAACGCGAGGTAGTTAAGATCGTGGCCGGCTTTATCCCGGTATGGACCGGTCTGGCCATATCCGGTAACAGAGCAATAGATCAGTTGAGGATTTAGCTGCCTGAGACTGTCATAGTCCAGCCCCAGCCGGGCCATCACGCCCGGGCGGAACTGTTCAATCAGAATGTTATATTCCTGAATCAGCTGACCAATAATGGTTACCGCATCAGGGTGCTTTAGATTCAGCGCCAGAGAGGATTTACCACGGTTCAGGTAGCTGAAAGCTGCCGACTGACCGTTAATCTGAGGCGTCATATTCCGCACCAGATCAGGCCGGGATGCAGACTCAACCCGCAACACATCAGCGCCCAGATCAGCCAACAGCATAGTGGCATAAGGCCCTGGCAGCAGGGTCGACAGGTCAAGTATTTTCAGTCCCTGGAGTGGTTTCTTCACGGTTTCAGCCTGCTTCCTGCAGAATGTTACGTGCAATTACCAGACGCTGAACTTCGCTGGTACCTTCATAGATCGAGGTGATACGTACATCCCGCGTCATACGTTCCAACGGATACTCTTGCATATAGCCGTAACCACCCAGCAGTTGTAATGCGGTATAACATGCCTGATTGGCTTTCTCGCTGGCAAACAGCTTGGCCATCGACGCCTCTTTGGCAAAGCTTTGTCCTCTATCCTTCCGATCAGCAGCACTCATCAGTAGCAGACGCGCAGCTTCCAGCTCAGTCATACGATCAGCAATCATCCACTGCAGCCCCTGGAAATCAGCGATCGGACGTCCGAACTGCTTACGTTCCTTGGTATAAGCCACGGCATAATCCATCGCTGCCTGGCCAATACCCAGCGCCAGCGAGCCGATACCGATCCGGCCACCGGCCAGCTCTGCTACCGCGATCCGGAAACCGTCATTTAACTTACCCAAGATGGCCGATTCAGGCACTTCACAGTTGTCGAAATGCACTTCATTGGTGGCGGAGCCATGCTGCCCCATCTTTTTCTCAGCCGGTCCGACGGTAATACCTTCGGCATCAGCAGGTACCAGGAAACAGGTGATCCCCTTACCTTTTGGCGCATCCGGATCAGTTACAGCCCAGACTACGAAGACACCGGCAAACTCAGCACTGGTAATCCACTGCTTGGTACCGGAGATAGACCAGCCTGCGTCGGTTTTAGTAGCCCGGGTACGCATCGAAGCAGGGTCTGATCCGGCACCGGCCTCAGTCAGGCAGAAACTTCCGCTCAGGTATTCGCCTGAGCAGATCTTCGGCAGATACATCTGCTTCTGTTCTTCTGAGCCAACCACCTGAATCACTTCAGCAACCATATTGGTTACCGACATAGTTACTGCAGTGGAAGCACAGGCTTTAGCAATCTCTGTCACTGCCAGACTGAAGGCCACAGCACCGGCCTCAGTACCACCGTACTGAGCGTCAATGTTCAGGCCCATAAAGCCCAGCTCAGCCAGTTGTTTACAATGGCCTGTAAGGATGTCGCGGTCTTTAGTTTGATCAAGCTTTTCAGCGGCTGGGGCAACTTCTGTTTCAGCGAAGCGGCGAGCCACGTCCTGAATCATTTGTTGTTCTTCTGTAAGATTCAGATCCATATCTGTTCCTGAGTATCAATCTTCTGAGATACCCCTCAGGTAAGATCAATAAACTCACCATTAGGGTTTTCCCCTAAGTATATACCCCGATACACAATCAAGGTAAATAGCCAAAAGGTATTTTTTTGCAAAAGCCTCCCTGGAAACACAGCGGGTTATGACCTGTGCCAATGACTCTGAAATCGTTTTTCTTTAGTCTGATTGCTCTGCGGATTTTTCCTGTTAAAATCCGCGCCCATCAAAAATTGCACAAACTGAATGATGAATAAGAAAAATAAAATCCTTATCAGTGCGTGTCTGTTAGGTAATAAAGTCCGTTACGACGGCAGGGATAACCTGATAGATAGCGAATTTCTGAGTCGCTTACACGAGCAAGGAAGACTGATAGCCATCTGCCCTGAGATCGAAGGCGGCCTGCCTACACCAAGGCCCCCGGCAGAGATTCAGGACAAGTTCCCGTTACTGATCACCGACTGTGTCGGTCAGGATGTCACTCCAGAGTTTCTGGCCGGTGCTGAGCGCGCCCTGGAAATAGCTATGCGTGAAGGGTGCTGCTGCGCCCTCCTGAAAGCCCGTAGTCCATCCTGCGGCAACCTTGAGATCTACGACGGCAGTTTTAATGGCACACTCAAACCCGGCTCTGGCGCCACCGCCGACGAACTGATGCGTCACGGCATTCCGGTGTACAACGAACACCAGCTTGATCAGCTCTATGAGTTCATCGGCCTTTTAGATGGCTGCGAGGATGTTGTCCAACGCCGGGTAAGCTGATAGTTTCTCACTGAAACAGAACAGCCCCGGGGAAAACGGATGATTGAGCAGGAACTGGCGACACTGGCCCACTTTTATACGCTGATAATCGACTTCTTCGTCAATTACAGTTTTCAGGTCATTGGCGCCATCATCATCTTTATCATCGGCCTGATTATTGCTCGCTGGGTGGGTCGCCTGACCCTGAGAATATGCCAACGGAACCAGGTCGACGTCACCCTCGGCACATTCATCAGCAGCACAGTACGGTTGCTGGTGATTGCAATGGTGGCTGTCATCTGCCTGGGCAAGTTCGGCATCAGCGTGGCCCCCTTCATTGCCGCTATCGGTGCCGTCTCTCTGAGTATCGGACTGGCTCTGCAGGGCGTTTTCTCGAACTACGGCGCTGGCTTCACGATTATCCTGACCCGCCCTTTTGTTGTCGGCAATACCATCCGTTGTAATGATGTCTGTGGCGTGGTTGAAGAGATTCGCCTGGCGTACACCCTGCTTTCAACAGAAGACGGTGAGCTGATCACCATTCCAAACAAGCATATTGTCGGCGAAGTGCTGGTAAATTCATTTGCCAATACTGTTGTCGAAGCTGAGATCGGCATCAGCTACAGCGCTGATCCGCAACTGGCAATTCGCCTGATTCAGGCGCAGCTGACCGATAACAACGCAATTGTCTCCGATCCGCAGCCACAAGTGGGCATCGCGTCGTTTGGTGATTCCAGTGTGAATATTGCCTACCGCTACTGGGTGCCTACCCGTCAACTGTTCGAGATTCAGTTTCAGATTAATGCTGCCGTCTATCAGGCATTTAAAGACAACAATGTTGAAATCCCATTCCCTCAGCGGGAAGTCACACTTCGACAACAATAAACAGCAGCAAGCAGAGCTTGTCAGTTGAGTCGCTCTGATTAAATACGTCCAATAAAAAAATGCCGGCATCCTGAAACGAGACCGGCATTTTTTATTCAGCTTTTCCGAAGGCGGATGGAACCCTTAAAAGCGCTCCAGCATCCGTGGGTCAAAATCATCGGGGCTGATCTCAAAGCCATGATCAGCAATAGTCTGTTCCAGCTCAGATGCGGCCTTGTTCAGCTCTTCCATGGTGATGGTATTGTTGTCCAGACGGTATAGCTGTCGGGAACCGGCATAGCTCCAGTTCATAATAACCATCGCCTCCCGATCGCCTTCTGCGACTGCTGCCTTGATCGCTTTCTGTTTGCGGTAGATCTTATTCAGCATCTGTTTCAGATCCCAGACATAGAGCACTTCATACATATACTCATGATTGCGATATTTGCGGAAACCGGCAGCAATAACCATCGCTCCGACAACCACACCTGCAACATTAAGCCAGAAATTCTCACCGTCAGGACCACCCACCAACTGAATCAGCACTGTGGAGACCGTCAACGAAACTGCCGCCAGGACACCGATCACCATAAACATGATCTGCTTATAGTGCTTACCATAGCGTTCTTTATTGATCTCTTTCAGCTGCATCTGCGGTCTCCTGAACCCGGGTTAATTGCCGGGTGATTATAGTGCCCCGCCCTACGGCTAAACCAGTGGCAAACCCGCTTCTGGTCAAAAAAAGCGCCATATTGTGATGCAGCGACACTTTTTCATGCTTTTACTGCCCGGTAACTCTTGTTACCAGCGCATCAGCCACCTAAAATGTGGCGTTTTAAAGTTTCGGATATCGGGTAAAAAGATCTATGCGCGCCAGTCAATTTCTGATTGCAACACTGAAAGAAACACCATCCGACGCGGAGGTGATCAGCCACCAGCTGATGCTTCGCTCTGGTATGGTCCGTAAGGTCGCCGCCGGCCTGTACAACTGGTTGCCTGTTGGTCTGCGCACCCTGCGTAAGGTTGAGCGCATTGTTCGTGAAGAGATGGATCGTTCCGGCGCTCAGGAAGTACTGATGCCTGCTATCCAGCCATCCGAGCTGTGGCAGGAATCCGGCCGCTGGGAGCAGTACGGCCCGGAACTGCTGCGGGTACGTGACCGTCACGACCGTGAATTCTGTGTTGGCCCGACCCACGAAGAGGTCATCACCGACCTGGTTCGCAACGAAATTCAGAGCTACAAACAGCTGCCGACCAACCTGTATCAGATTCAGACTAAATTCCGCGATGAAGTACGCCCACGTTTTGGTATCATGCGCTCCCGCGAATTTATAATGAAGGATGCTTACTCCTTCCACAGCAATCTGGAGTCCCTGCAGCAGACCTATGATCTGATGCACGCAACCTACTGCCGCATCTTCGACCGTATCGGCCTGGATTACCGCCCGGTACTGGCAGACAACGGTTCTATCGGTGGTAACTCATCTCACGAGTTCCACGTACTTGCCTCTTCCGGTGAAGACGATATCGCCTTCTCTGACAGCAGCAACTATGCCGCTAACATTGAGATGGCAGAGGCACTGGCTCCTGCGGTAGAGCGCGCTGCCGCTACCGAAGAGATGGTTCTGGTCGACACTCCGAATGCAAAAACCATTGCCCAACTGGTTGAGCAGCATAATCTGCCAATCGAGAAGACCATCAAGACCCTGTTCGTTAAGGCTTCTGAAGAGTGTGAAGCAGACTTTGTTGCCCTGCTGGTACGTGGCGACCATGACCTGAACGAGATTAAGGCAGAGAAACTGCCACAGGTTGCTGTACCACTTGAAATGGCTGAAGAAGATGCGATTCGCAAGCTGATCGGTGCTGGCCCTGGCTCACTGGGTCCGGTTAACCTGCCAATTCCTTGTGTGATCGACCGTACCGTCGCGGTTATGAGTGATTTCGGCGCGGGTGCTAACATCGAAGGCAAGCACTACTTCGGCATCAACTGGGAACGCGACCTGCCACTGCCGGAAGTCGCCGATATCCGTAACGTTGTTGAAGGTGATCCGAGCCCATGCGGCACCGGTAAACTGGAAATCAAACGCGGTATCGAAGTGGGTCACATTTTCCAGCTGGGTAAGAAATATGCCGAAGCTCTGAACGCAACAGTTCTGGACGAAAACGGCAAAGCCGTTGTTATGGATATGGGTTGCTACGGTATCGGCGTTACCCGTGTTGTTGCGGCAACCATCGAACAGAACCATGATGACCGTGGCATCATCTGGCCGGAAGCGATTGCGCCATTCAACATTGCCCTGGTTGCACTGAAGTATGAAAAGTCTGAAGCAGTACGCGAACAGGCTGATAAACTGTATGAAGAGCTGACCGCAGCGGGCTACGAAGTGATCCTGGATGACCGTGCCAAAGTCAGCCCGGGTGTGAAGATGGCAGATATGGAGCTGATGGGCATCCCTCACCGAATCGTTATCTCTGATCGTGGTATCGAGGCAGGCGCACTGGAATATAAAGGCCGCGGCGATTCTGATAAGCAGGAAGTTCCGCTGGCAGAGCTGAACGAGTTCATCAGCAAGACTGCTGCCAAGCCTTAAGCACTGAATCATGCGCTAAACGATCAGAAAGCCAGACACCCGTCTGGCTTTTTATTGAATCACAGTTTTCTGGAGAAGCACCGATGTACATTGCCATGAACCGTTTCAGAATCAAACCCGGCCACGAGCAGGATTTTATTGAGATCTGGCGTAATCGCGAAAGCCATCTCGATACTGTACCGGGTTTTATCAGCTTCAACCTGCTGCAGGGGCCAACCAGCGATGAGTACACTCTGATGAGTTCGCATGCCGTCTGGGAAGATAAAGCGGCCTTCGAAGGCTGGCTGCAGTCTGATGCATTCAAACAGGCTCACGCCAATGCCGGTCAGAAAAGCCGCAAAGATATCTACATCGGTCCGCCACAATTTGAAGGATTCGAAGCGGTTCTATAAGCTCAGGGAAAAAGAATACGGAGATCAGCATGCGCATTCTGGCGGTTCTGCTATTGTTGCTAAGCACATCAGCCTGGTCAGCTTCGCAGGAAGTTGACCCTGAGCTCAGGGAAGCACTGAAGCAGGCTTTTGCTCAAAGCAGCAGTTTTTCTGACCGGTTCGAGGCTGAAGTCTGGCTTACGGATATGTCAGGACGCACCCAGCGCTACGTTAAAGATGATCTGGAGCGGATCGAGATCCTTCGTACAGTTCATGCAGAGGCTGCCCGGGTCGACCTGCCAGTCGATCTCATACTGGGCGTCATTCACACGGAAAGTCTGTTTAATCGCTTTGCAGTATCTGTAGTAGGTGCCCAGGGCCTGATGCAGGTAATGCCGTTCTGGAAAAAAGAGATTGGCCGGGAAGATGACAACCTGACCAATATTCACACCAATCTGCGCTACGGCTCAACCATCCTTAAGCATTACCTTAAACGCTCCAAAGGCAACCTGACTGAAGCGCTGGCTCGCTACAATGGCAGCTACGGCAAAACCTGGTATCCAGAGAAAGTGTACCGTAATCAGAAACGCTATAAAGACTGATCTAGCACCCCTTACAACCCCGATTACGCCTTTCGTAGCCGATCACATTACCCTTGCTGTCGAGCTCAAACTGACAACAGTCCCGAAATACTGCGGCCAGTTGCTGACGACCTCGCTGAACTCTGGATTTAAGCGCACTGTAACTGATGCCTAACTCCTCAGCGCATTCTTTCTGCGATCGCCCCTGAATATCGACAGCCTTCAATAGTCCGGCGGTCTGATCCGGCAACTGCTCAATAAATGGCAGAATGCAGTCACTCAATTCCGCTAAACTATCCGGATCTTCAGTCAGATACCAGAGATCACTCTCATTCAGCCCAGACTGCCGCCCTCGCTGACGATACAGGTCAATGACCGCATGCCTGGCAATACTGAACAGCCAGGGCCTGAGCTTATCCGTGTCTTTCAGGTCACTTATGTTCTGATGAGTCCGGATCAGGACCTCCTGCAGCAGATCATCCACATCTTCAGCATCTGAGACCCGCGATTGCAGCCATCGACGCAGCTGACTTCCGTAAGCCTGCCAGATATGCTCCAGAGTCATACCACCTCCTTTGCCACTATCAACAATGGCTTCTGCCTGTGACAGCAGAAGCCTCCTGCCAGGGTTAGCAGCACTGACTACCTGAACAAGCAGAATCAGACGCTGACCTGGCTACATCTGCTCCCCGGCCAAGCCAGGTTGCATCTGACAGATAAAACTGACAAAAAGCATCGTTAAAATCAGAAGCAACTGACTTTTCTGCCAGTCCCGTTGCCAGAAGATTCGACTGCCACTGTTTAATCCGTGAAAAGCCCTCCAGAAAATCATAGCCAGCGCACTGCTTAATGATAGCGGCCCTGTGAAGTAGAGGTAGCCAGGCAATATCCACTCGCCCAACAGTCTCACCTGCAAAATAAGGCCCTTCACTCAACGCCAGCTCAACAGCCGTAAAAGCTTTACTGAGCTTCATCTGCCGTATTTCGAGAGTTTCCCTATCAGGGCTCCGCTGAGCGCTACACTGCACAAGGTAATTCTTAACCGCCAGATAACTCCAGGCTCGCTGTAACGCCTTCTGCTCAGCGTTCAACACCGCCTCCGAGTCCGGATATTGCTCCTCTATATATTCCACAATCGCATCTGATTCGAACAATGACACACCATTCTCCGTTACCAGAACCGGCACCTGCCCCTGAGGAGAGATATCCAGAAACCAGTCAGGCTTATTGCTGAGACTGATATAGTCGACCTCATAGGGAATCTGGCGAGCTTCGAGGACAGCAGTTACCCGCTGAACAAAGGGACATATTTTAAAACTGATAACTCTGATCACGTTTTTTCCTCATTCAGTTTATCCTGTTACACAGAAGACGAACCAAACTTAAAAAAGACGCAGAAAATCAGAAAATCAATTCAACGAATCTCAAAACCGCTGAAACATTCATCGCACTCAATCGGCTGGCTGATGACTTCTGCGACAGTGGCCAGCTCAGGTCCGATGCTCAGCCATGCTTCCAGTTGAAGCACACCATTTTCATCACCGCAGGCAACACCCTCTACCCGCCCATCAGGAAGATTGCGCACCCAGCCACTGAGACCATTCGCCAGTGCGGTATCCTTGGTTGACTGACGAAACCAGACACCCTGAACCCGTCCGGATACGGTGAAATGCAGACAATACATTGTTTACTCCTGTGCTGAAGCTGAAGAAACAGAGGACTTTTCCCGGTGCAGGTCAGCGCCATTAAAAAGCTCTAACAGAGGAATCGCCATCGCTTCACCACGACTCACTGCGATGCGATTCAGACGGCCATCAAGCTCGCGCTGCCAACCCGCTATAGAATCGATATCTGCCGGTTCAGGTAACGGCCAGGGCAACATCTGATTAAGCTGATCCAGTGTCAGGGTTGTCAGGTCCCTGACCAGAACAAACTCGCCCTTGTCAGTGCGGCTTATCACATCATGCTCAAGCAGCAACGGGCCATATCTGTCCCAACCTGACTGATCCAGACCATCCACCTCACGCAACAGGGTCTTATCATTCACTGCATCACCGGCCTGCTGTGCACGCCAGAGACGGTGCACCACCGCCACCACTGTATGCAGGTGTGACAGGTAATGCCCCTGATCCTGCTTCCGATAAACTGTCAGCGCCCGGGTCAGTTCTGCTCCCAGCAGAATGATAGTCCATGAAATAAAGATCCACGCCAGAAACAGCGGCACAGCAGCAAAGGCGCCATAGATCAGCTCATATGAGGGAAACTGGGTAACGAACAGCGCAAATACCCGCTTGGCAGTTTCAAACAGCACTGCCACCACGACACCACCGATCAGCGCATTCCGGAGCGGCACTTTACAGTTTGGCACTGCGGCATACAGCAGTGTAAATGCCGCCGCAGACATGACCAGTGGCAGCACCGCCAGCAAACGGGTTCTGCCGACCAGCTCAGTGGCACTCTCAAACAGCGAGATTGATGCAATATAGGAGGTCACCACCAGTCCAACACCGATCAGGATCGGCCCCAGACTGAGCACCGCCCAGTAAAGCAGAAAGCTGGATAACCCTTTACGTGGCTCACTCACCCGCCAGATACGGTTGAAGGCAGCTTCGATGTTCTTCATCATCAGAATCGATGTCACAAACAGGAATACCGCACCCACTGCTGTCAGTTTACGAGCCTGGGCCGCAAAACTGTTCAGATACTCCTGAACCACATTCCCGGTTGCCGGAACAAAGTTTTCAAAGATCCAGTTCTGTACCAGTTCGCCAGCTCCCTGAAATGAAGGTACCGCCGCCAGCATCGCGTAGGTCACTGTCATCAGCGGAACTACCGCAAACAGCGTTGTATAGGTCAATGCCGAAGCATTAAGGACACCACGGTTCTGAATAAACTGTCTGAACAGATAGTTCAGAAAGCCAATGAAACTTTTAACAATCTGCAAGCCGTTTGCCATCCTGGTCTCTCACCCACGTTCAAATAACTCTGACATATTACCGCGTCAGCCTTTAGGACTGTAGTTAAGCTGTATACAATAGGCAGCGCTTAACTATGATAACCGATAACGGAATACATCTATGTCTGTAGAAATCTATCATAACCCACGTTGCTCAAAGTCCCGCGCCACTCTGGCACTGCTGGAAGAAAACAACGTGACCCCGGACATCCGCCTCTATCTGGAAAACCCGCCAACAGCAGAAGAGCTGACCCAGGTTGTAGCGCAACTGGGTATAACACCACGACAGCTGCTGCGTAAGGGTGAAGCAGAATACAAAGACAATAATCTGGCAGACGACAGCCTGTCCGATGCCCGTATTATTGAACTGATGGTGGAATTCCCTCGCCTGATTGAGCGCCCGATCGTGATCACTGCCGGTCAGGCCCGTATCGGTCGCCCACCTGAATCTGTGCTGGAGATTCTGTAAGTGCCAGCACCTTACGTACTGGTTCTGTACTATAGCCGTCATGGTGCAACCCGCGCCATGGCGGAGCAGATTGCCCGCGGTATTGAGCAGGCCGGGATTGAAGCCCGACTGAGAACCGTACCGCCGGTGTCTGCCACCTGCGAAGCCACCAGTGACAGCATTCCCGCAGAGGGCGATCTGTATTGCACCGAGCAGGATCTGGCTCAGTGTGCAGGACTGGCTCTGGGCAGCCCCACCCGCTTCGGCAATATGGCAGCGCCTATGAAATACTTCATCGACTCCACCAGCAGCTTATGGCTGAGTGGCGCACTGATCGATAAACCCGCTGCCGTGTTCAGCTCCTCATCCAGTCTGCATGGCGGTCAGGAAACCACTCTGCTCAGCATGATGCTACCACTGATGCATCACGGCATGGTGATCTGCGGCCTGCCCTACAGTGAGTCTGAGCTACTCAGCACCCAGAGTGGAGGGACTCCATACGGAGCAACTCATCTGGCTGGCAAAGACAGCGATCGTTCACTGGACAGTGAAGAAGCCGCACTCTGCCTGGCTCAGGGCAAACGACTGGGCCAGCTGGCTCAACAACTTCTGAAGAGTTAATACCATGCAAGACTCGCTAAACCGCAAGGTGGCACTCAGCCGCGCCGTCACCCTGTTCAGTTTTTTCGGACTGATTCTGTGGCTGACAGCCTGGCATCTGATGATCTCCCCACCTTCATCGGCTAACGAATATATCGTCTGGGGTTTTCAGACCCTGCCACTGGCACTGTTTCTACCCGTGATCATGAAGAAACATCTGCGTGGCCATATCTGGCTCTGCTTTTTCCTCACGGTGTACTTCATGCACGCAGTGACCATCGCTATGTCCAGCCACAGCACTGCTATGCTGGGCCTGATCGAAACGCTGCTGGTCATGATTCTGTTCACCAGTGCCATGATGTTTGCACGCTGGCAAAGCAAGCTGAATAAGCGTAACCAGGCAACCGTACAACAGGACTGACATTGAACCTGAAGGCCATCCGCAACCAGTTTCCTCTGCTGCAGCAACGCGTCAATGGTAAGCCGCTTGTCTATCTCGACAATGCGGCTACCACCCAGAAGCCGCGCTCCGTTCTGAAAGCCATTGATACCTATTACCGTCAGCAGAATGCTAACGTTCACCGCGGCTCCCATCATCTGAGTGATCTGGCAACCGGCCAGTTTGAAGATGCCCGTCGCACCGTGCAACGCTTCCTCAACGCCAGCAACGAAAAGGAGATCATCTGGACCCGTGGCACAACGGAAGGTGTAAACCTCATTGCCCAGAGCTTCGCCCGTCCGATGCTGAAGCCCGGCAATGAGATTCTGCTCAGCGAGCTGGAACATCACGCCAATATCGTTCCATGGCAGATGGTTGCAGAACAGACCGGCGCTACCATCCGGGTTATTCCGATCAGGGAAAATGGCGATCTGGATCTGGCAGCCTTCGACAATCTGCTCAATAGCAGAACCCGCATTCTGAGCCTGACTCATATTTCAAACGCGCTGGGAACCATCAATCCGGTAGCAGGACTGATCCGCAAAGCCCGTCAGAACGGTACATTTGTAGTGATCGATGGCGCTCAGGCAGTATCTCATCTTGAGGTTGACGTTCAGCGACTCGATTGCGACTTCTATCTCTTTTCCGGCCACAAACTGTTTGGCCCGACTGGCATCGGCGTGCTTTATGGACGCCAGGCACTATTGGAAGGGATGCCACCCTGGCAGGGTGGCGGAGAAATGATTGAGAAGGTGTCGTTCAGTGGCACAACGTACAATCAACTGCCATTCAAATTCGAAGCCGGCACACCGAATATTGCCGGTGCTCTGGGTCTGGCAGAGGCGATTCGTTTCCTGCAACAGCAGGACCGCAGAGCGCTGGCTGCTCACGAACGCAGCCTGATGCAGAAAGCGATTGAACTGTGCAGCACCATCCCCGGATTTAACCGTATCGGCACACCAACTGCCGGCACCTCAATACTCTCTTTTCAGCTTGCCAGCCATCACCAACAGGATGTCGGCCTGCTACTGGATCAGCAGGGAATTGCGGTAAGAACCGGCCACCACTGCGCTATGCCACTGATGGAAAGGCTGCAACTACCGGGTACAGTTCGCGCCTCTTTTTGTTTTTACAATACGGAGCAGGAAGTTGAGCACTTTGCACAGAGCCTGCTGGAAATCAGTCAAGGCAGCAGTTTCTCAAGTGCACCAACGGTAGCAACCGGAGAGGTCTTCGACCAGTCCCCTTTTGGCCGGGAAATTCATGCTGATGAACTGCTTGAGAAGCTGACAGCCTACCGTCAGTGGAATGACCGCTATCGTGAAATCATGCAACTGGGTAAGTTAGTGCCAAGCCTGACCAGTGCGATGAAATCGTCTGAACATCAGGTCAGAGGCTGTGAGAGCGATGCCTGGCTACTCTATCAGAAAGATTCCGCGGGCAGACTGTGGTTTGCGGCTGATTCTGATGCCCGCATTATCCGCGGCCTGATCGCCCTGCTATTAGCGGCATTCAACGGTAAGAGCGCCGACGAGATTCTCAGTTTTGATCTGCAGGACTACTTTAACCGGCTACAGCTGGGCCGCCATCTGAGCCCTTCACGGGGCAACGGCCTTAAAGCGATTGCAGAAGAGATCTTACAGGTAGCCAGAGAGGCTCAGTAACAGCAGCCTCAGAACAGAGGCTGTTGCTCTACTTCGCTGCTATGACTGCTGATAATCACCAGGTTCCTACCAGCTTCCTTCGCACTGTAGAGCGCGTCATCAGCACAGCTGATCAGTCCGTCCATATCTTTTGAGTGTTTCGGGAAAGACGCAAGCCCGGCACTGAAGGTGTAAGCCAGCTCACGTCCCTCAAACGCCATAGAGGTTGCCTGTACTTTCTCCTTCAACTGTACGACCAGTCGCTTTGCGCTTTTGGCGTCAGTCTTAGGCAGCAGCAACAGGAACTCTTCACCACCCCAGCGCATCAGGGTATCGGATTTACGCAGTGAAGCATTGAGCACTTCTACAAAGTGCTTCAGCACAGCATCACCCACCAGATGGCCATGGGCGTCATTAATGCTCTTGAAGTGATCCAGATCCAGCAGACAGAGAGTAAACTGCTGCTCGTAGCGCTGCGCATAGCTTAACTGCTTACGAAAATGAATATATCCTGCGCGCCGGTTCAGCAATCCCGTCAGATCGTCATAGCTGGCGTACTGCCGCAACTGCTCCTCAAGCATTTTAGAGCGGGTAATATCATGCAGCATTCCCACCACACGACTGGCATTTCCCTGATCATCCCGCCGACAAACACGGCCGCGGTCGCGCACCCAGATATATTCGCCACTGCGGTTTTTTATCTGATATTCCGCTTCATAGTGATCAATATTGCCTTCAAGATGCTTCTGCAAAGCAGCCATAACCCGCTCAAGATCATCCGGATGAACCGCCTGCGCCCAGGTGTCGACATGGGGCTCCATCTCGTTGGGCAGATACTTGAGCATTTTCTTCATCTGCGGAGAGAAAAACACCTCGCCGGTTTCGACATTCCAGTCCCACATACCATCAGCGGCCTCATTAAGGGCGTAAGCGAGACGCGCGTCATTGCTGCGAAATTCCTCGCGCTGCATCGATGTACGGGTCAGATTGCGGGCAATGGATACAAACAGATCGCTGCCCTGGTGCTGTATCACACTGGTATAAACTTCGACGGGGAAAGTGCTGCCGTTCTTGTGCTGATGCCGACCGATAAAGGTGAATGGCTGATTCTTATAGATCTCTTCAGCTATCTGCCCCCAGTGCTCCTCGTTGATAACATCGGACTGGAGACTCAGAACACTGTGGCCGAGTAACTCTTCACGGGTCAGACCCAGCTCCTGCCAGGCATGCGTATTACCTTCCAGAATATGGGAAGTACGCGGATCAATGACGTAAATCGCGTCACTGCAGCCATCAAAAATGGTTTTGTAAAAGCCATCTGACAGAATCTCTGACACTGGGCGCTCCTTTTACCCGACAATTCACATACATTAATCAGATGGCCGGAAGAGCGCAAGTTTCCCCGCGCGTCAGCCACTTAGCTCTGCTGCTGGCGTGCAGCACGTTCCTGCATTTTCTTCAGAGCCCTGGACACGGCGACAAATCCAAACGTAGCTGTAACACAGGTTGAAGCACCAAAACCACCACTGCAATCGAGCCGGGTATTGCCGTCATCCACCTGCTTCATCTGACACACAGAACCATCCGGTTGCGGATAGACCAGCTGCTCTGTCGAATACACACAATCGACAGCAAAACGGCGACCACTCTTACTGAAATTGTAATAGCGTCGCAACAGTGAACGGGTCTTGGCCGCCAGAGGATCATGGTGAGTTTTACTGAGATCAGCGATCTCAATCTGAGTCGGATCAGTCTGACCACCAGCCCCACCCACCGTAATCACCGGAATCTTATTACGCTTGCAGCAGGCGATCAGGGCAGCCTTTTCCTTCACGCTGTCGATACAATCGATCACATAGTCAAACTGCGGACCGATCAGCTCACGCACATTATCCAGCGTGATGAAGTCATCGATCTCATTGACCAGACAGTCAGGATTGATCTGCAGGATACGCTCAGCCATTACAGCGGTCTTTGAACGACCTATAGTCTCATCCAGCGCATGAATCTGCCGGTTAGTATTGGTGATACAGATATCATCCAGATCTATCAGGGTGATCTCTCCGATACCGGAGCGAGCCAGCGCTTCTGCAGCCCATGAACCTACACCTCCGATACCAACCACACAGATATGCGCGTGCCGGAACAACTCTGCACCGGAAAGGCCATACAGGCGCTGGATTCCACCAAAGCGCTGAGAGAAGCCGTCAGCCATCGTTAAAAATCTTCTTCGGTCAGTTCAGTCAGTACGGCTTCGCCACACTTTTTGCAGCGACCTTCAACAAACAGAATTCCTTTATACAGATACTCCTGAGGATCAGACATACCCAGATTCTCTTCCAGACAGTTATCACACCAGGTCTGCTCAAGAAATGCCTGCTGCTCATCTTCGGGACGCTGATAAAAGTCCCGGATTTCCCGTTGTTCGTCCTGCATAACTATCTCCAGATCTTCTACAGAGCATTCATATCAAAGGCCAGCCCAGTGCCACCGGATCTGACCAGACAGCAATTTGTTGCTGCACTGTTTCTCGCAGAAACAACTCTCCTTCCCGAGGTCTGCAACAGTACTGTTTACGCTCGCCGCGCCAGTCGAAGCAGAGTACATAAGCGTGCAGATATCCTCTGTCGGCCAGCTCAGCCCGTTCTGCTGCGTGATAGCGATGGTCGCCAATAATCGGAGCACTGATGCTCTTCATCGCCACCCGTATCTGATGGGTTTTCCCGGTTCGCGGACGTAACAGAAACACCCTCAATCCGGCCTCTGCGGAGCTGCTGTAGAACTGAGTAAGCGCAGGATTAATGTGGCTTTTGCAGAGTTTCCAGCTACCCCGACGAGCCTTCTCCAAATCCCCCTTAATCAAACCCTGCTTCTTGCGCGGTTTCATATCACTCAGAGCGAGATAGAACTTTTCCACCTGCCCCTCCTGAAACTGACGGGACAATATGGACGCCGCCTGTGCGTGCCGGGCAAGCAGTAGCAATCCGGAGGTCATCTTATCCAGGCGATGCACTGGAAACAGGGCATCAACACCCAGAGCCTCACTGATCTGCATCACCAGCCCGGCGGCTCCGGTGTCTTTGTGCATAGCGAAACCGGAGGCTTTATCTACCAGCACAAAGTCGTCGTTCTGTTCAACAACCCGAAAGCCATCAACCATTGGGGATGTTGCCATTATTTATCAGAAAACAGAGAAACATAAGCCTGCAGAGTGTGCCCGCGCCAATACAGACCACTCAGACGACGAGTGACCCAGTGCGCTTCAGCATTAGTAAGATCGACCGTGAGAATTGCGACTTCACCGTCGGGAATATGACTGGGAAACAGATCGATCTCTGACACTTCCACATACCGCTTCAGTAACTCATGAAGCAGCTCTTCTGTGGTATCATCCGGTAAACCAGCCAGAATTATCTTCATAAACTCAGCCTGTATTCAGACAGATTACCAGCCCAGCACCTGCTTGATAAACGGGATGGTGACTTTTCGTTGGGCACTGAGCGATGCGGCATCAAGCTGATCCAGTAACTCAAACAGATCACCAATACTGCGACTGGCCCGGTGCATCAGAAAGCGCGCTGCCTCTTCGCTGATTTCAAAGCCACGCCCTTTCGCTCTGAGCTGTAACGCTTTGACCTTACCGTCATCATTCAGTTCATGGACCTGGAACACCATCCCCCAACTCAGGCGTGATGCCAGATCCGGCAAATTCAGACCAAGTTGACGCGGCGCACGGTCTGCGGCCACCAGCAAACGATTGTTTTCAGCACGGATACGGTTAAAAAAGTGGAACAACCCCTCTTCCCAGGCCTTATCACCAGCGATCGCCTGGACATTATCAATACAGACCAGATCAAGATGTTCCATACCATCCAGCACGCCAGGACCAAGATCCTGAAGCTCATTCAATGGCAGATAGACGGCTGTACGCCCGGCCGGGTCGGAGGCATGGCAAACGGCCTGCAGGAGATGCGAACAGCCACAATCACGGTTGCCCCAGATATACAGATACTGCTCACCTATACCGCAGGCAATCTGATCCAGCGTGTTGCAAAGTAGTTCATTTCCCTGACTGAGAAAATTCTCAAAACGGGCATCATCACGGAGGGTGATACCCAGAGGAATCTGAAAGGGTTCCGGATTGCTCATTAACTTACATACTGTTCGCGATTACAGATACCGGCAACTTCAGTTTTTCTGCCGGTCGGCATCATAAAGATGACTGCTTTTATATCCCTGATGCAGGTGACGAAGGAGCACCATAATAACGGCCGCGACAGGAAGTGCAATCAAAATTCCAACAAAACCAAAAAGTTGACCGCCTGCCATGATCGCAAAAATAACCGCAACCGGATGCAGACCGATACGATCGCCCACCAATAGCGGCGTGAGCACCATGCCTTCAAGCATCTGACCAATAGCAAACACCAACCCTACCCAGGCCAGCATAGTCACATCATTGAATTGCAGCATCGCTGCAACAGCCGCCGCAATGATACCGATGAAGAACCCCATATACGGCACAATACTGGCAAGCCCCGCCAGCATACCCACCAGCAACGCCAGATCCAGACCGACGATTCGCAGCCCTACGGCATAGATCAGCCCCAGCGCCATCATCACCAGCAGCTGCCCCTTTATAAAGGCTCCGAGCACCTCATCACATTCCGTTGCCCAGAGTTTTACTCTGGGTTCGATATTGCGTGGCAGCAAGCGACCGATTTTAGCCATCATGACATCCCAGTCCCGCAGCAGATAAAACATCACCACCGGTATCAGTACCAGATTAGCCAACCAGGCCGCCAGCGCCATACCGGATTGAGTAATGCTGCTGAACAGATCTTTAGCCAGATTACCGGTTTGCTGCCAGTGGCCTGTCATCAGTTGCCGCAGGCTATTCCAGTCAAGATCAGCAAATGACAGCCCCAGAGTCTGTTCAAGCCATGGCACCCACTGGGTTTCAATCATCGCAAACACAGCCGGCACCAGCTTTACCATCACCTGAACCTGATAACCCAGCTTTGGCAGCAACCAGACAACAAGCAGCAACAGCACTGAGCTCATCAGCAAAAACACAACCACTACGGCCCAGGTTCGGGACAAGCCTTTCAGTTCCAGACGATCGGCCAGCGGATCCGTCAGATACGCCAGCAACGCAGCCACCAGGAAGGGCGACAATATAGGCTGCAGTAGGTACAGCACTACAGCAAACAGAACCGTAATAATGAGGAAAAACCAGCGCTGCGAGTCAGTCATAGTCCACCTTAAGTCTTCATTTCCCTGTTATCAGTACGCGGCAATTATTCCTGCCAGCGATAACTGATCCCCGAAGCGCCATCATCGGCAGTTCCATTACCGAGAGCTCTGTCACCAGACAGGCGCGGCATCAGGCTCATGCGAGGATTAAGACGGACAGCCTGTTCCAGTGTTTCAATACCGCCCTGCATCTCAACCCTGAAAATAACCCGATCATTATTTACCTGGCTAACCAGTGCCGACTCTACCGGCGGCAGCTGACGCACATATGCCGTGAGCTGCAGGAAATCAGCAATGGAATTTATATTAACCACTTCAAGTTGCAATCCTGTTTCCTGATACCGGAAACCACTGCTACTGAGTGTTGCCAAAACCTGATCAGCGGTTTCATCCATCACTCCTTGCAACTGCTGGCTGAGACTGCCACCCGGTTGAAGGGTTCTCACCTGAGAATCGGAATATAACTGCCACTCGGTCTGCCAACCACCCCGCTCGCTCTGAATAAGACGACCAACCAGCACCGCATCGGGCTGATAGCGGTTTGAGGCGGTACGGATCGGTGCTTCAAAAAAGCCCCAGATATCACTGAGAGCTAACGCCTGTTGATCAGCAAGATCATACAGGGGAGCAACCACAGGCAAACCTCTTTGTAACGCCAGACCATTCAACTCACTGTAGATACGGCCATCAGGCGCCAGAAAATCCCGCTGACCGGAGCTTTGCTGTGCAACCAGCCAGACCAGCACCTCCGGTCTGGCATGCCCAATCGCAGCAGCACCCGCATCCGATAACAAACCATCAACCAGAATCGGATCAAATTCCATTATCAGGCGCTGCCCCAGCACCTCACGGCCATCGCCGGTTGCCACCGGAATCTGAGTCGACTGATAGCTGAACTGCTGCATCAGCGCTGCCGGCTGCTGCAGAGCAGCGGCAACAGCAGGCTTATTGGTTACTTCACCTGATCCGGACACTTTGATCAGCACCTGCTGCAAGCCCTGCTGTAGCTGTGACTGAGCCGGTTGAGACTGCTGCTCAGGTACAATCAGCTCGGCAATATATAGCCCCTGAACCGTTGCTGCCTGCAACATGCCACTGCATAGCACCAGCAATACACCCGCCAGCAGCTTGTGAAATCCTGAAGTCATTTTCTTCGATATCCCTAAAATCGGATAGCCTGTCGTATCGCAATTGAACAAAGACTGAACAATGACAACAGATCTCTATCCCCACCCATGAAAAAAGAGGCATAAACTTTAACACACAATAGCCGCCCCACCAGCAACCTGATAGAATACGCAGCAAATTTTCCTCTAATCTCCTTAGGTTCACACATATATGTCTGCTACTGACACAAACACCTCTATCAGCTACAAAGATGCCGGCGTGGATATCGACGCAGGTAATGCACTGGTTGACCGGATTAAAGGCGTAGCCAAACGCACTGCCCGCCCTGAAGTAATGGGCGGTCTGGGCGGTTTTGGCGCCCTGTGTGAGATACCGGAAGGCTACAAAAAGCCTGTTCTGGTATCCGGTACCGACGGCGTAGGCACCAAGCTGCGCCTGGCGATGGATCTCAACAAACATGACACCATCGGTATCGATCTGGTTGCTATGTGTGTTAATGATCTGGTCGTTGCCGGTGCAGAGCCGCTGTTCTTTCTGGACTACTACGCAACCGGCAAGCTGAACATTGATGTTGCCGCGGACGTTGTCACCGGTATCGGCGCTGGCTGCGAACTGGCCGGTGCAGCCCTGGTAGGCGGTGAAACCGCTGAAATGCCAGGCATGTATGAAGGTGAAGACTACGACCTGGCTGGCTTCTGTGTCGGCGTGGTTGAAAAAGACGAGATCATCGACGGTTCCAAAGTGAGCATCGGCGATAAAATTATTGCACTGCCATCATCCGGCCCGCATTCAAACGGCTACTCACTGATCCGCAAGATCATTGAAGTTCGCGAAGCGGATCTGAATATCGAGCTGGACGGAAAACCTGCAACAGAAGCTCTGCTGGAGCCTACCCGCATCTACGTTAAGCCGCTGCTGGAACTGATCAAAAAGAGCCAGGTTAACGCTCTGTCTCACATCACCGGCGGTGGTCTGCTGGAAAACATCCCTCGCGTACTGCCAGAGAATGCCAAAGCTGTTATCGATGTAAACAGCTGGGAGATGCCAGAAGTATTCCGCTGGATTCAGAAACTGGGTAACGTTGACGGCCGTGAAATGTACCGCACCCTGAACTGTGGTGTAGGCATGGTTATCTGCGTACCAGCAGAAAAAGCTGATGAAGCGCTGAGTATTCTGTCTCAAGCTGGCGAAGCACCGTTTATTGTCGGTGAAATCGCAGCGGCTTCCGGCGATGAAGAGCAGGTTGAATTGCAAGGCCTGGAGGCCTGATTCATGGCAGAAAAACGCATTGTTGTAATGATCTCCGGCAGCGGTTCAAACCTGCAGGCGATCATCGATGCAATTGCAGGCGGCCATATAAATGGTCGCATTGCTGCGGTACTCAGCAACAAGGCCGGCGTGTTCGGCCTTGAGCGTGCAGAAAAGGCAGGCATTCCTCAGATCGTTATTGATCATAAAGGCTTTGAAGATCGCGAGTCTTTCGACGCGGCGATGATCGAAGCAATGGATGCCTACCAGCCCGACCTGATTGTCATGGCTGGCTTTATGCGCATCCTTTCTGCGAAGTTTATCCAGCACTATCAGGGACGGATGCTCAACATCCACCCTTCACTGCTGCCAAAATATAAGGGCCTTAACACCCATCAGCGCGCTATCGAAGCCGGCGATAAACAACACGGTTGCACCGTACACTTCGTCACCGAAGAGCTGGACGGCGGCCCGCTGGCCATTCAGGCGCCGATAGATATTCTGGCAGATGACACTGCAGATTCTTTACAGCAAAGAGTGCATTCAGCTGAACATAAAATCTATCCACTGGCCGTTGAGTGGTTCTGTGCTGATCGTCTGCAGCACACCGCTTCAGGACAGGTTCAGTTGGATGACTCAATACTCCCCTCTGAAGGATATCAATTCATTCAGGAGTAACAGATGCGTCTGAGCATAATTGCCACTACAGCATTACTGCTTGCAGCCTCACCGCTGCAAGCAGATGAAAAAGCAGCTACCGATTTACTCAAACCCTATAAGGCTACCTATATCTCACAGTGGGACATGGGCATCTCTTTCAGCGCCAATGCGGTTCGGGAGCTGAAGCGCACTGGTGATCAGTGGAACCTGTC
The DNA here is from genome assembly GCA_025800245.1 of Amphritea sp. Classification (GTDB taxonomy): domain Bacteria; phylum Pseudomonadota; class Gammaproteobacteria; order Pseudomonadales; family Balneatricaceae; genus Amphritea. Next base: position 48,294 of record JAOXSA010000502.1, read on the forward strand.
ACTGAACGCCAAGGCGATGATCGCCAGCCTGAATGAGTTTTCAGAATTCACTGTTCAGAATAACCAGATCCGCCCGGACCGCTACGAGTATCATCGCACTGTACTGGGTAGCAAAAAGGATGCGGTCCTGCAGTTTAACTGGAACACAGGCACAGTTCTTAATGATATTAAGAAAAAACCCTGGACCATGGACACTCCTGTCGGAACACTCGACAACCTCAGCTACCAGATGCAGCTGAGACTCGATATCGCATCCGGTAAAGAGGAGCTTGTGTACCAGGTAGCCGATGGCGGCAAACTGAAAACTTATCCGTTCAAACGGATTGGCCACGATGTGATCAAAACGTCTCTCGGCAGTTTCAACACCGTCAAAATTCAACGGGACCGAGGCCCGAACAGCAAGCGTGAAACCTTTATCTGGTTTGCCCCTGAGCTGGACTACATGGTAGTCAAACTTCAGCAGGTGGAAAAAAGCGGTAAAGAGTACTCCATGTTGCTGGATAAACTGGAATATCAACAACCATGACAGCATTCCAACAACACGCTGACACTGTCTATAACAAACTTCTGCAACTGGAAGCCAAGGCCGGTGACGACCAGCTATTTCTCTGCAGCTATCTGCTCGGCCATATCAGCCTTGTCAGCGCCAGCGAAGGTGAAACAGCCCTGGAATTTGAAACCCAGGTCAGAACCAGCCTCGACCAGGCTTACGAGGTAGACAGCCTGACCGATCAGGACAAATCTGAGATCGACACACTCTGGCAACAGCTACTTGGACAAGACTGATGAACTTTGAAAAAGAAGGCGTGGTTTCCGCCTGGTTCTCAACTGTCGATTTCAGCACAATTCCTGAAGCCTACTTCGAAGCCGATGGCGAGTGGCCTGATCAATGGTCCCGGGGTTTTAAGATCACGCAATATGATGAAGAACTGCAGGAGCTGAATGGCTGCGAGAGCGGTACCGAATCAGCTGAAGCCCTGTTAGCCCCCTGCTCTTACTCCGCATCCTATGCTAATGCCGTGAGCAAGAAAATCACCAAACTCGGCCACGATAGAATCTGCTGGCTGGTACTGATGTTTGACTTCGAGTATCGCGCCAAAAAAACGCAGTGCTTCAGCGATGACTACATGCAGTTTGCCGGGGCATTTCCTTACAGCCTGACCGCAGACAGCATCATTGACCCTGACAGCTGAAAAGCGGCTTATTCAATTCAGTCGCCAGTCCATCGGAACTGGCGCAATTTAACCCGCCCATTAAACACCGCAACCCCCTCCTCCTGCAGCCGCTTTACCTGCTCACGGTAGCTTTCGCTCTCAGGTGGAAGTGAAATCCGCCCTGCCGAATTAATCACACGATGCCAGGGTAACCGACTACCGGCTGGTAGATTCCCCAGACACCGCCCAACCAATCGCGCACCTCTTGGCAAACCCGCCAGCTCAGCAACCTGACCATAAGTCGCCACAGACCCGGGCGGAATCGCTCCGACAACCTGCCAGATCATCTCATAAGCCGGATTATCAGCCATGACCACCTCTTAACATAGAAACAGGGATACACAGTAAACCAGAAAGGGGCCTGGCGGAACCAGGCCCCTTGAGTGAGCGAAGGGTTTATAAGATACACAGCTGTTATGGCAAGGGGAAAGTCAAAAACAGCTCTTTCCGCTCATAGTTCAGAGTCTGTGCTTTCTGCCATACCTGCACAACGGCCCGGCAGATAACGGCAGACTGTTACAGCAACTGACCAGAAGGGGAAATGGGTCGAGACACTGATACACAGGCTGCAAACGTAATTTCAGTATAGTTGAAATATGCCGGTGTAAAGTAAAATCGACAGACACCCTCGCGTCACTGAAAGACCCTCCTGCGAAGTCGCAGGAACCACAGGCCTCTCACAACTTACCTGTCGAGTTTATAGTAAGTCTCATTAAGGTAGGCGGCGACATCGGTGACGTCCTCAGGGAACCAACCGACATCAAGATTAGTATTGCAACGCTCCACCATCGACTCCAGCTTAACCCACGAAGTTACCCTTCGATCTTCACGGCTATAAATGGCAGGGTCGTGGCAACTTTCACAATTCAGGCCAGCCCGGAACTCCCCCTGAATGGTGGCATCGACCTCCACCTCATGGTAAAGCTCAGCACCATTTTCAGCATCGGCCGCAATCAGCAAAGGGGAAACCAGGCAGGCTCCCGCTACCAGCAGGCTCTTATACATTGTCATTCTCCATCTTTTTATTATGAGGAAGACAACTAGCAGGTATTAAAAGCCGCTACTTCCCTGGTTATTTTAATGCCGCAACGTGTTGCACAAATCGCTGCGGTTCGATCACTCCGATCAACGTCATCGACGGCCGGACAACACCGGACTTATCGTAGAAAATCAGCGCCGGCGGACCGATTACGCTATACGCCTTATTCAGCTGTTTGGCTTCAGCATCATTGGCGGTAACATCCACTTTGATACGCATAAAGTTTGCAAGGGACTGCTGCACACCCGCATCCGCAAAAGTGACATGCTCCAGCTCGATACAGGAGATGCACCAGTCAGCGTAGAAATCCAGCATTACCGGCTGCGACAGACGCTGCGCCTGTTCCAGCAAACCATCAAGCTCTGCCTGCGAGGTCACAGTAGTAAAACTCAGCTCAGACTTAGCCTGAGCAGTGTTCCCAGCCGCGATGCCCTGCAATGGTTGCAGCAGGCTCTTGCCGCCAGTCAAGCCACCGATAAAGAGGGTACTACCGTACAACAGCAGCACAACACCGATTCCTTTCCAGAAAAAGCTCCAGCCGGAGGCTGCTTCCTGCAGGCGATCCAGCGCCTTCATATGCACCGCAGCAACCAGCAGAATCACCGCGTACAGAATCAGAGCAATACTGTCAGCGATAACCCGGTCAAGCATCCATACAGCCAACAGCAGCAGCATCACGCCGAAACCCGCTTTCACACTGTCCATCCAGGCACCGGCTTTTGGCAACAGCTTGCCCGCCGACGCACCCACGATCAGTAACGGAACACCCATTCCGAGGCTGAGGAAAAACAGCGCTGCACCACCCAGCACAGGATCGCCGGTCTGACCGATATAGATCAATGCACCTGCCAGAGGCGCCGCCATGCAGGGACCTACAATCAGAGCCGACAGCAGCCCCATTACAGCCACACCGATAACAGTACCGCCCTTCTGACTGTTGCTCATGCTGTTCAGTTTTGACTGCCAGCTATTTGGTAACTGCAGGTCATAGAAACCAAACATTGAAAGTGACAACAGTACAAAGATGAAGCTGAAGAAACCGATGATCCAGATATTCTGGAATGCCGCCTGGAGATTTTCACCAAACAGCCCGGCGACAACACCTGCCAGGGTATAAGTGACTGACACTGACAGTACATAGACCAGGGACAGGAAGAAACCCTGCCCGGACGTAACACGATGCCCCTGCCCGGCAATAATACTGGACAGGATTGGAATCATCGGGAAGACACAGGGCGTTAATGCCAGCGCCATACCCGCTACAAAGAAAGCGCCCAGCGTCAACAGCAGGTTGCTGGACTGCAGCATTGACGCAAACTGATCCTGCTCACTCAGGGCAACGTTAACAGTATTCACACCCTCGGCAGGACTCACAGGCGTCGTGGTAGCAGCCGCTTGCACCGGACCATTAGTGATCTGCGCCAGAGAGACCTTTTTAGTTACTGGCGGATAGCAGATACCACCCTCCCAGCAGCCCTGATAGGTGACAGTCAGCTCATGGTCAGATATCTGCCCCTGACTCCGGAACTCAAGATCAACCAGCGCCTGGTTATAGTAAACCCAGACCTGACCAAACAACGGATCTTCTTTCAGCTCGGCATCAGCGTACTGGCGGTCAACCTCAACCAGCTCATTACCATGGCTGAGTTCTATCTTATCTCGATACAGATAATAACCATCAGGAATTGTCCAGATCAGCTGCAACTGATCACCCTGCTGATCCACACCAAAAACAAATGCCTGCTCAACTTCAAGCGGCCCGTTCTGACTGGCAAACGGATTGGCATTATCAAACAGCCCTGCCGCTGCCGGCGCGCTGAACTGCAACAGCACAAGAAATGCTGTTATCAGAGAAACTGTCAGACGTTGAATGGCTCGAATCACGTTAATCCCTTCTAAGTAAGTAATCAGACAGCCAGTGGACAACAGTATTTGCTATCGGTTCTGTTGTGGTGAAACCAGCCACATTACTTATTGAACTAAGTTAATAACCTTAAGAGATATGTAAGGTCAATATGATTTCGACGATTGTAGCACCACATAGTGCACCGCAGCACTTAAACCTCACCCATATATATGATACAAAGGTTGTCCAGAAAGAACTTATATAAAAAGCTTAGTTACAAGAGCTTACGCGCAAACTGACATGCTTCTGAAACGGCAGCATGTTGCTAGGAAACTGAGATGTCTGATAAACGAGTCGAAAACCTCAATATTGAGAGTAATACGGTACTGGTCACCCCTGACCAGCTGAAATCAAAACTGCCTCTGTCTGAATCGGCTGCAGCGTCTGTAATGGACGGTCGCCAGGTGATTAAAAACATCCTCAAAGGTGAAGATAAGCGTCTGTTCGTTGTTGTTGGCCCCTGCTCCATCCACGACACCAAAGCAGCTATCGAATATGGCCAGCGCCTGAAAGAATTGGCAGCTCAGGTACAGGACACTCTCTATCTGGTTATGCGCGTCTATTTTGAGAAGCCTCGTACCACTGTTGGCTGGAAAGGCCTGATCAATGACCCTCATATGAATGATTCTTTCGAGATCGAAGAAGGACTTCACATCGGTCGTGAGCTGTTACTGCAACTGGCTGAAGAAGGTCTGCCCCTGGCAACTGAAGCTCTGGATCCTATCTCACCTCAGTATCTGCAGGACCTGATCTCCTGGTCAGCGATCGGTGCGCGTACCACTGAATCCCAGACTCACCGCGAGATGTCCAGTGGTCTGTCCGGCGCAGTAGGCTTCAAGAATGGCACCGATGGCGGTCTGACCGTTGCGATTAATGCGCTGGAATCGGTTTCTCACCCGCATAACTTCCTGGGTATTAACGAGGAAGGCCAGGTATCGATCGTTCGCACCAAAGGCAATAAGTATGGCCATGTAGTGCTGCGTGGCGGCAACGGCAAGCCAAACTATGATTCAGTGAACGTTGCACTGTGTGAGCAGGCTCTGGATAAAGCCGGTCTGAAGAAAAACGTCATGATCGACTGCAGTCACGCCAACTCCAACAAAGATCCGGCGCTGCAGCCACTGGTAATGGAAAATGTGACCAATCAGATCATCGACGGCAACAAGTCCATCGTCGGCCTGATGATTGAGAGCAACCTGGGCTGGGGCAACCAGAAGATGACTGAAAACCCTGCCGATCTGCAATACGGCGTATCGATCACCGACGCCTGCATCGACTGGGAAACAACCGAGCGTACCCTGCTTGAGATGCACGAAAAACTGAAGCCGGTACTGGCCGGACGCTAAGCATATATCTGATACAGAAAGAGCCAATAAGGCGACTACTATCCCATCGTTTTTGATCATAAAGGGATTCTCATTTGAAGATCCCTTTTTGCTTGTCTGGTGGTAATGGATTGAACAGTGCTCGCAGGGGCTCTATAACGCAAGCCTGAGTCATCAATTTCATGA
>JAOXSA010000507.1 GCA_025800245.1 Amphritea sp.
TACCGTGTCGGAAGGTAGCGTTATCGGCTCTTACCTTCCATCTGGAGGTCAGTCTGCTGCTCAGGAGGTACCAGCGAATGCTGAGCCTGAGAGTAGCAAATCTAAGGCCGTGGCTTCCTCTCAAGCGAATGCCCCCGTGCCAATGTCGGTTCAGGCTGCTGAGCCTGTTAAAGCCCCGTCTGCCAGCAGTGGGCGTTCTGTGCATGCAGGGCCAGCAGTTAGAAAACTAGCTCGTGAAATGGGAGTCGATCTCTCTGAAGTAAAAGGCACCGGGCCCGGTTTGCGTGTCCTCAAAGACGACGTTAAAGCGTTTGTGAAGCAGGCACTTTCATCAAGTCAGCGCGGGCAGTCTGCTGTGCAGCGTTCGGTTAAGCTTCCAGACTTCAGTCAGTTTGGCGATATTGAGACTGTCGCAATGGACAAAATCCAGCGGGTCACTGCGGAAAATATGCAGTTAAGCTGGAGTACTATTCCTCACGTAACTCAATTTGATCAGGCGGATATCACTGAGCTTGAAGCGTTCAGAAAATCGAAACGCAATGAAGCGGATGCACGCAAGACCAAGTTAACCATGCTGCCATTTTTGTTGAAGG
>JAOXSA010000514.1 GCA_025800245.1 Amphritea sp.
CTGCAGGCAGTTGTTCCTCTAACCTTTCTCCCGAGCATTCAACCGGCACAATACCCGGAACAATATATGGCCCCCACCCGCAATGGCTACCTGTATATTTTTAAAGGCAATCAGCTATGGCGGGAGATTCAGATAACTAACAAGGAAAATAGTGGCCCGGAGTTTCGTGACACCCATCTTTACCACCACCGTGAAGGCTTTGAAAAACCCTTTAAGGCAGGCCTGCGTAAAGCCGTTGGCAAACCACTCAAAGATATCTGGCTGCCAACCAAAGCCAACGGTAGTTCTCAACGTTTGTATGCTGCCTACTCAGAGGTCCAGTGGAGCGCCGCCTACCTGAACTTTCTCGAGAATCCTGAAAACCGGAACATCCTCAAACAGCGTACCAGCCTGATTACCCACCAGAGCATTAATACGCTGGGAAGCAAGCTGAACACCACCTTGAGAACGATGCGCCTGCGTGAACCGGAGATAGAAGAAAAACTGGCCGATCCCAGCCTCTATAACCGCGACCTCAGTGGCAACCATCTGCACTATCTGTACGACGGTATCAGTTACGAGGTCAACGCCCTGCGCGAGAACAGCAGCAACCTACTGGCAGCACTGGGAAAT
>JAOXSA010000244.1 GCA_025800245.1 Amphritea sp.
TGATCTTTCTATTTTTGCCTGCTGGCTGAATGAGCGGCAGAGCAGTCTGTTGCATCTTGATCGTACCGGGTTGCTCGGTTACCTCAACTGGCGGCTGCGGCAGCGTATGAAAGCGACCTCTACATCGCGGATGCTGTCCTGTCTGCGGGGTTTTTACCGCTATCTGGTGCGTGAAAGCATTGTTTCGGAGGATCCGACGCTACAGGTTGAAAGCCCGAAAAAAGGACGCGCGTTACCTAAAAGCCTCACAGAGGAAGAGGTTGAAGCGCTGATGAATGCGCCGGATCTGGATGACCCTATTCAGTTTCGTGACCGGGCTATGCTGGAAATGCTCTATGCCTCGGGCCTGAGGGTAACGGAGCTGGTCAGCTTGCAGTTATCGCAGATTAATCTGCGGCAGGGAGTGATCCGGGTGATGGGTAAGGGAAGCAAAGAGCGGTTAGTGCCTCTGGGTGATGAAGCGGCCGACTGGCTGGTTCGTTATGTAAAGGATGTACGTCCGCTACTGATTGAGGATACGGCCAATGAGGTGGTGTTTCCCAGCCGCCGGGGTCAGCAGATGACCCGGCAGACGTTCTGGCACCGGATTAAGCGTCATGGCCTGACCGCCGGTATCGACAAGCTGCCTTCGCCGCATGTGTTAAGGCATGCTTTTGCAACCCACCTGTTGAATCATGGGGCGGATCTGCGTGTTGTGCAGCTGCTATTGGGTCACAGTGATCTCTCGACCACTCAGATCTATACCCATATAGCTCAACACCGTTTGCAGTCATTGCATCGGGAACATCATCCGCGAGGATAAATTTTTCAGCTTATTTTCAGTTTATCCCATTAGGCTGTGGTTAAATGCTGGAACTTATGTGAGCAGATCGTGGTCTGACTCACCCTAACGAGACGCCCACTGATTTGTAATTGAGGGAATTATGCGTAAATTTTTCACAATGATGGCAGCGCTGATGATGCTGAGTCTGAATGCCTCTGCTGCCGATGATAATGAAGCGACCATTCGTGCATCGCTGAGTGCCCTGAATGCGCGGGTGCCGATTCTGTCAGTTAAAGCGTCTGCTTTTCCCGATCTGTATGAAGTAAAGCTGGCCAGTGGCGAGCTGCTCTATACCAATGCAACCGGTAGCCACTTTGTTGTGGGTGAGGTTTACCGTGTAGAGAGTAATGGTGGTCTGGTTAATCTGACCGAAGAAGACAAGAAAATTGGTCGGATTGAGCAGCTCGAGACGATTAATCGTGAAGATATGATCATTTTCCCTGCCAGTGGTGAGAAAAAAGCCCATGTAACGGTCTATACCGATGTTGATTGTTTCTACTGCCGTAAGCTGCATAAAGAGATGGAAGCGATTACAGAGCAGGGCATCGAGGTGCGCTATTTGGCTTTCCCACGGGCAGGCGCCGGCTCAAAAGCGCATCAGACCATGGAATCTATCTGGTGTGCAGCTGAAGATCAGCGCAGTGAACTGATGACTCAGGCTAAACAGGGTATTGAGATTCCGGTGAACGTCTGCGGCAACAGCCCGGTGATGGCTCAGTATCAGCTGGGTCAACAGATGGGAGTCAACGGTACACCAGCACTGGTGCTGGAGGATGGCACACTGGTACCGGGTTATGTACCTGC
>JAOXSA010000542.1 GCA_025800245.1 Amphritea sp.
TGACACGTGGCGACATCGATAGCGTTGTTGCCCGCCTGTAATCGAACACGAATAGAAGTTCACTCTCCCTGACTTCTTATTTCTGGACCGTCATTCCCTGTGAATGACGGTCTTTTTTTGCCCCCTGTCGTGCCAAGAAAAAAAGAAACCCGGCACGGGGCCGGGCTTCGATACTCTGAAATATCTTTAAGTTATAGGGCTGAAGCTTAGCCTATCACTGAGGCGATCAACGCGGCCAGCTTCGCTGTAATCGGATCGACCTGCATCAACCAGGCACCGGCCTGTTCGAACTCGGACCCAAGCGCGAGATCCTGAACATGCTGTTGGTAGGCCTCGCCGCCCAGCCATGCGAGAACAAAGGCCTTGAACACAAGGAACCCCGGCAGGATCACCAGCAGCAGTTTCAGCCCAAATCCAGCTGACTGCGCCTCTGGCACATGGGTGATCACGCCAGTGTTCTTATCAATCTTAGTGGTGTAGCCACGCGCCAGACGTGCATGTTTGCGATGCATCGCTTGTTGGCGCTTTTCAAAATCTAGCAGCGTATTTTGCATTTTACTATCTCATAC
>JAOXSA010000545.1 GCA_025800245.1 Amphritea sp.
CTGCAGCGTTACAGCCGTCAGGTGAATGGTGAAATGCACCTGACAGTGGGTCAGAATCATCAACTGAAGGTTGCCGAGAATCAGTACACCTATGCCGGGCAGGAGCTGCATTTCACTTCTGGGGTAAAACATGCGCTAGCCGCGGGTACCGAAATCGCCTTTAAAGCCGGCGGTAGCCTGGTCACTATTAATCCGGGGGGCGTCACCTTTAAAGGCGCGCAGGTAAAACTCAATATGGGCGGTGGATGCGGTAGCGGAACCCGCGCCAGACCAAGGGTGCCGGGACCATTAAAAGCGCCAAACCTTTCAGGCATCTCAATCCCTTCGCATCAGCCGGGAGTCACTGAGTTACCTGAAGGTGAAGAGATATTGCCGAAAGTCAGTATCCGTTTATCACCGGTACCCGGTGGGCCGGGTTACCCGGAAGAGCCTTATACGCTCTATCGTAACGGCGCGATGATTCAGGAAGGCTTAACCGATAAGCGCGGCTTTATTCAGGTAGAGCACATACCGGGTACCACACAGTATGAAGTGGAGTGGGTCAACGGTCAGCGTTTTGCTTTGAATGTTCAGGACAAAACCAGTGACGGCCAGCAAGGTCAACTGGAGAAAATTCAGCGGCAGGGCTATCGCAAAGAAGCAGAGTCCAGTGATGCCCCGGTCAGCCCGCAAGGCTCCGCCGCAGAGCATCAGATTGCCTGGGCGCAGGCAACTCAGGGAAAACCGATCACCGGCTCAATAAAGGACGAAGATCATGACTAAGCTGTGCGCGGCACCGACCGAACAAGCGTTGTGTTTAGATACCCCTTTAAATACCACCACTGCGAAATGGCAGCTACTGCCCGGCATCGACCCGAATATAATTTATGAAGCCCGCTACGGTGTTGAAATTACCCCGTTAATCAATGGCCAGGCTGCCTTTACCGCGTTGGAACAAGCCATTCTGAATGCCAAAGATAGCATCGATATTATCTGCTGGGGATTCGACCCCTCCTTGAGGCTTTCAGGGCCAAAAGGTCAGTACCGGTTTGGCGAACTGCTGGAAAAGAAGGCCCGTGACAAGGTTGAGGTTAGAGTGCTGATCTGGTATTCCCATACCGCCGACTGGGTTTGGGAGTTTAAAGAAGAAAGCCTGCCGGACTACGATAAACTGTCGGGAGGTTATGATAACAATGCCGGTAAGCATATCCGCCAACTGGATCACTACTTCAGGCAAGGCCCTGTTGTCTCCAGACACCAGCGCCAACTGGAGGCTGCTTTTAAGCGTTACCAGGATGCGGCGAAACAGTGGCGCGAAACGCCCAGCGATCAGACGCGGGCGGTTATGGAAAACAGACAAGCTGCGTTTGAGACACTCTATAACCAGGCTTACACGGAATATGACGGCACCCCCTTTCTGCAGTGGGAAGACCGTTTGTTCAACGAAGCCTGGTATCGCCGCTATGCACAAGCGGGCACAGGCTATAAAAACCTGTGGTTTACCACACGTGACATTAAGAACTTCAATGCGGTCATGGATATGACAGAAGAGTCCGGGGCACCGTTTGAAGGTTTTATTCAGGAACAACTGGGTAAGTACTTCGCCACCCATCACCAGAAAATGGTATTGATCGACTACCTGAAGCCCAAAACCGCACTGGGCTTTGTGATGGGGCACAATATGCAGAAAAACTACTTTGATGACGATAAGCACCACTTCCACTCACAGAAACGCTATCAGGGGTTCAGGCCGTGGCAGGATATCTCTACCCGGGTACGTGGCCCGGTGTTGGTGGATCTTAATCACAACTTTTCCCGCGCCTGGGATAAAGAGCTCCCCTGGGATCTGTGGGCCAATCAGGGCAGTAAGATCGGCTCATACCGTGATTATCTGACCAAAGAGGCGTTTGAACCCAACCAATGGCGATCAGAGAAGACCGACAGCAGAACTGCGTTTGATTGCGCGATGGCGCAGATTATTCGCACGGAATATACCGATCAGGACAAATCCATTCTGCGTTCTTACGAGAATGCCCTGAATAACGTCACCGATTACGTCTACTCCGAAAACCAGTACTTTCGCTATAAGCCCTTCGCCGACCAACTGATCGAACTGGCCGCCAAGCGCAAAGCCAAAGGCGCAAAAGACCTGTACTGGTTTGTGGTCACCAACAAGCCTAATTCCGACGGTGAAGGAACCAACACATACCAAATGCTCAAAGCACTGGGGCAGGGGGAGCGGTTACCGCAACTCGATCTGGAGACAGTGCAGCAGATGGAAGACCTGGAGCGTGAAATTGCCGACTACGAAAACAAACAGGCCAACAGCCGGTTCCAGCTCTGGTCTGACCGCTATGCCGAACAAGCCGATCAGGCGAAAGCCGCACTGGCCGCGATGAAGGCCGAACACCCGGAAGACGCCGAAAAACTGGAACGCAAACGGGGCGAAGCCATCAAGGATAACCTGGATGTTGAAGACCCGAAAGCGGCCTTTGAACTACAGAACAATGTCGGCCTGAACGTCCATATCGCCACACTGGCCACCTGCACCCGCAACCCGCCGCCGGGTTACCCCACCTTGTATACCTCAATCTATGTCCACAGTAAGTTGCTGCTGGTGGATGATGTGTACTTTCTGCTCGGCTCCTGCAATATCAATAAACGCAGTATGGAGCTGGATACCGAACTGGCCATCGCCACCCCCACCCCGGCCCTGGCTAAGCATACCCGGCAGCATTTGTGGGGAGCGCATGCTGAAAAGGTAAAGGGGAGTTCATTTTTTAACTATCAATATTGGGATGAACTGATGAGTGATAATTGGGCCAGTCGATATAGGGGAAATCCTTTAACCGGCTTTTTAGTGCATTTTTATGATCCCGACTGCGAGGTTGCCGCGCCGAATGATTAATTTACGCCTTATTAAATTGTGTTTGGTTTGTGTACTGGTCAGCGGCTGCGCTGACCCTAATGAAGAGGCACCTAAAAGTATGGTCTATCTACCTCACCCAGAAAATCAACCTGAATTCACCTGCGTCAAAGAGGCCGATCACCTGCCACCGCTAGATCCAGAGCTAGAAACTCGCTATCAGGAGGTGCGAATACTGGAAAAGCAAAGTAGTGTAGACGGCGAGAATATCAATAACCAATACCAATACCTTGCCGAGCAGGGCCACTGGAAGGCCGCTTCGCGGCTGGCGTATCGTTATATCAAAGGCATCGGCGGGCCACGCAGTTACAGTAAAGCCTTTCATTGGTACCAACACCTGGCCGACAGAAATATCCCGCAGGGGTACTACAACCTCGCCGCCATGGCTGAAAAAGGTTTAGGTGTTGAGCAGGATAAAGTCGCCACCTGGGCCTATCTGCACCGTGCCGCACAGCTGGGCAGTGTTCATGCCCAGCATCGCTTGGGGGAAATTTATTTTTACCCCAGAAATGATGACAAAACCGGCGAGTTCTACCATCGCTGTGCATTATCACAAGGCCATGCAGAGTCTGCGCGCGCGCTAGGACGTCTGCATTTGGTGACAGGTAACTACCCAAAAGCGATGTATTTTACTCAAGTGGCTGCGAGTATGGGATTACCGACTAGTATGGTGAAACTTGATGGGGTCTTTAGAGATGGAGACTATGGGTATGAGAAAAATCTTGCTCATGCTGCTATCTATGAGAATTTTCTTAATAAATTAGAGTATGATAGCTCACTGACATTTCCTGAATTACCAGTGCTATGCCCTCTTCCTCCCCATCCCACAATGGGGCGGTATAACCCGGAAACCGATCAGAATGAGTTGCCTGAATGAAGTGGGGGCCCATACTGATATCGGCAATGTTGCTGGCAGCGTGTACTGACCCTGACGAAGCCACGACCAACAAGAGAATGGTCTATTTACCTCACCCTGAAAATCAACCTGAATTCACCTGCGTCAAAGAGGCCGATAATTTGCCACTTTCAGACCCAGAGTTAGAAGCCCGCTATCAGGAGGTGCGAATACTGGAAAAGCAAAGCAGTGTGGACGGTGAGAATATCAATAACCAATACCAGTATCTGGCGGAGCAGGGCCACTGGAAAGCGGCTTCTCGCTTGGCTTACCGTTATATCAAAGGTATTGGTGGCCCGCGCAGTTATAGCCGAGCGTTTAAGTGGTACCAGCACCTGGCTGACCGGAATATTCCGCAGGGCTACTACAATCTTGCCGTCATGGCAGAAAAAGGCTTGGGGGTTGATCAAGACAAAGAAGCTACTTGGGCCTATCTGCATCGCGCCGCACAATTAGGCAACCCGCATGCCCAGCATCGTTTAGGAGAAATTTATCTATACCCGCGCAACGATGACCGCATGGGCGAACTCTACCACCGTTGTGCATTATCGCAGGGCTATGCTGAGTCTGCGCGGGCGCTAGGGCACTTAGCCGAAATACAAAAGAATTATCCTAAATCTTTATATTTTACACAGGTGGCTGCAAGCATGGGGATACGTGCAAGTGCTTTAGCACTTGAGGGAATTTTCAGAGACGGTGATTTTGGTTACGAGAAAGAGGAGCCATTAGCTGACTTATATGACAATCTATACGAGCAGCTACGCCAGAATGAGAGCGCAACGTTTCCGGGTTTAGTAGAAATCCATCCGCTCCCGCCTCACCCGACAATGGGTCTGTATAACCCGGAAACCGATCAGAACGAGTTGCCTGAATGAAATGGGGGGCCATACTAATATCGGCAATGTTGCTGGCAGCGTGCGCTGACCCTGACGAAGCCACGCCTGAGCGTATGGTCTATTTATCTCACCCGGATAACCACTCCGAATTTACCTGTGTAAAAGAGGCCGATCACCTGCCATCTTTAGATCCAGAGTTAGAAGCCCGCTATCAGGAGGTGCGCACGTTAGAGAAACGAAACAGCGTAGACGGTGAGAATATCAATAACCAATATCAGTATCTGGCGGAGCAGGGGCACTGGAAAGCCGCTTCGCGGCTAGCTTACCGTCATTTAAAAGCCATTGGTGGCCCGCGCAGTTATAGCCGAGCGTTTAAGTGGTACCAGCACCTGGCTGACCGGAATATTCCGCAGGGCTACTACAATCTTGCCGTCATGGCAGAAAAAGGCTTGGGGGTTGATCAGGACAAAGAAGCTACTTGGGCCTATCTGCATCGCGCCGCCCAGCTAGGCAGTGTTCATGCGCAATACCGTTTAGGCGAGATCTACCTCTATCCCAGAAATGATGATCGAACGGGAGAATTATATCATCGTTGTGCGCTTTCTCAGGGGCATGCAAAGTCTGCGCGCGCGTTAGGAATACTGGCAGATGTCCAGAAAAATTATCCCAAAATGGTCTATTTTACTCAAGTTGCTGCGAGTATGGGTATTGAAGGGAGTATGCTGAAACTTCTACAAGTTTTCAGAGACGGTGATTACGGCTACAAAAAGGACGCAAAGCTCGCTGATAAATATGACCGCTTGCTTACGATGTTGGAGAATGATGAATCTCTAACATTTCCTGATTTGGTAGAACTCCATCCGCTCCCTCCTCACCCAACAATGGGGCTGTATAACCCGGAAACAGACCAGAATGAGATGCCGCAATGAGGCTGATGCTGATGGTCATACTGCTGCTGTGTCCGGTGTCTGCAATGGCGTTTGAATTTACTTGCGCGCGGCAGGCCGACTATCGACCAGGGATTGAGGGCTGTGCGCCAAGGGAGAGCGTTATCCCCGAATCATTAAAGCAGAGAGCCCCTTCGGGCAGAACTTTTTAACTTAACCGATTTAACCCCGTAATAACCTGAAATACAGGAGCTTTACTTATATGGATATTCATCAGTTTGTTGGTCATCAGAGCCAGGATACAGTGTTTGAAGATGCCAATCAGATAGAAATTAACAAAAATATACTGAAATTCGGCAGCTCAGTGTATCAGTTCAAAAATGTAACCGGCTTTCACGTCGGAGAGTTTGATAAAGAGCCCTTTCCTCGCCAGTTGTTTATTCTTCTATTGATTCTGGGCTTCGCTACGCTGGTGTTCATCGTGGGTATTATTTTTCTTGGATTGGCAGCCTGGATTTTCTACAGACACCGTAAGCAAGAGAGTGTTTATGGCCTTGCCATCTATCTTAATTCAGGAAAGCAACGGATATTCAGGAGCACCGATAAAGACTTTTTGTACCGCATCGTTAATGCGATGTACCGCCTGATGTCGGAAGACTCAGCGATGAATGTGCTGGTTGATATGAGTAACCGCTCTG
>JAOXSA010000005.1 GCA_025800245.1 Amphritea sp.
ATCGAACGATTCTACAACCAAAGGAAAAAGCGTAAGCTAACTCAGACTGCTCTTAACTGACTGTCCGTGGTAACGGGGTAAAACCAGTACTCAGCTATCAGGTTTTCGAGGTGAGACATAAGAGGCACTATAATTGATCAATAATCATCCAATACATTTGGTCAAACTCTTCAACTAATCCATCATCACAATATTCACGATAATCGCCAATATATTCGACTCTTTGGTTTATCAATCTTTGATGCCACTGAGAAGGGGCCAGCGCGATTACAGGGGCACTAACATCTGGAAACTGATCAGCCGTGATATCAACAACTACGTTTCCTAACTGAAGCCATGCATGAGACTTCAGCTCTCCTGTATCCAAGCATATGTAATCCCCAGATACATAGTTAAAAATCCCAACCTCTTGATCAATAAGATACCGGCCAAGGAGAACACAAGAATCTAGACAAGCGCCTAAAGGAAACGCTTCGAATCCTACACCAAGCTCTGGTAATCCCCCCGAAAAATAACGGTGCTCAAAAGTAGAGTTTTCTCGTAATCTATACGCAGGAGATTCTGCATGAAAAAATCACGTTACACCGACAGCCAGATCATGGCGATCTTGAAGCAAGCCGAAGCAGGCACACCAGTGCCTGAACTGTGCCGTGAACACGGCATGAGTTCAGCGACATTCTATAAATGGCGAGCCAGGTATGGCGGTATGGACGCTTCATTAATGGCCCGTATGAAGGAGCTTGAAGAAGAAAATCGTCGGCTGAAGAAGATGTATGCTGAAGAGCGCCTTAAGGCCGAGATCGTCCAGGAGGCTTTACAAAAAAAGTGGTAAAGCCGTCTCAGCGCAAGGAGATGGCGCAACAGGCCGTTGCCACACAAGGAACCAGTATCAGGCTAGCATGCGCAGCCTTTGGTATCAGTGAAAGCTGTTATCGTTATCAGCCCAAGCTGGACTCTGAAAACGCGGAAATTGCCGACAGGCTGCTCCAACTGACCAATAACGAGTCTGACTGGGGCTTTGGTATGTGCTTTGATTACCTGCGTAACGTGAAAGGTTTTCACTGGAATCATAAGCGGGTTTACCGAATCTACTGCGAGTTGTCGCTTAATCTCAGAATACGGCCACGTCGACGGTTAAATCGACATAAGCCTGAGCCTCTAAAGCAGCCGCTACGCCAAAACCAGGTCTGGTCAATGGACTTCATGCACGATCAGCTTTCGGACGGTCGTAACTACCGTCTGTTTAACGTGATTGATGATTATCGACGGGAAGGCTTAGCGATTGAAGCGGGCTTCTCGCTTCCCGCTATGCGAGTCATCAGAACGCTGAATCAGTTGATCGAGTGGCGAGGCAAACCAGCGGTCCTTCGCTGTGATAATGGCCCTGAGTTTATCAGTCACGAGTTCACCAACTGGGCTAAGAAGCGGGATATTCGGATTGAATATATTCAACCAGGTAAGCCTCAACAGAACGCTTACATTGAACGGCATAACCGCACGATCAGGTACAGCTGGGTCAGTAAGCATCTGTTCGAGACATTGGAGGAAGTACAGAACTATGCAACGCAGTGGCTCTGGTTTTACAATCATGAGCGCCCCCATAAAGCCAATGGCGGCAAGCCGCCACTGAGGGCGGCTTAACTTCTACTTTTAGCATCAGTTAAAAATGGGAGGATTACCCACCTATCAGGCTATCAATAAGGTATACCCATTTGATAGCAATCAAAGTGCCTGCAATTCTCTATCAATAGAGTAGTTATCGGTATTTTGGCATGTGCCTATCAAAGCTTTTAAAGCCTATTGATAGATTGAATCCATATCACAGAAGATTAAGGTACTTGATAGAGCCAAGCTTAAGTGGCGCTGGAGGGATTACTCGGCTGCGCCTCGCCCTTCGGGTCGTTGCCGAAGGCAACGCTGTATCGCAAGCGATACTCGAACCCACGGGGGATCTCACCCGCCAGGCGCAATAATTTCCTGCAAACTTCAGCAGTATTCGATTAGCAATAGATAAGAGAAGAATTAAGTGGCGCGCCTGGAGGGATTCGAACCCCCGACCAACAGGATCGGAACCTGCTACTCTATCCAGCTGAGCTACAGGCGCGCAGTTCTTCGAACGAAGAGGGCGTGTATATTACCGGTCTCAATCTTAAGTGTCTATTCCCTGAGAAAGGTTCTGAAATATTTTTTCTCTCAGTAAGAATCAAAGCCATCCCAGGTCGGCACAGTGGTGATCAGGGTGCCATCCAGATGGCTCTTGTGACGCTTCGGAATCAGTTCTTCGAGTTCTTCCGGGGGCATTGGCCTGAAGAACAGGAACCCCTGGAACATGCTGCAACCACAGCGAATCAGATAATCCAGTTGATCCTGCTGCTCGACCCCCTCCGCGACCACATCAATTTTAAGGTGGCGAGACATCGCGATGATGGTCGCCACAATTGCAGCACCATTGGCATCTTTAGTGATATCGCAGACAAAGGACTGATCGATCTTCAGTGCATCCAATGGCAGCTGTTTCAGGTAACGCAACGAGGAGTATCCGGTACCAAAATCATCCAGCGAGAAGCTGACGCCCAGGCGGTTCAGGCGCTTCATCTTGGCGATGGTAGCGTCGATATCAGACAGCAGCACCCCCTCTGTCAGCTCAAACACTAACTGATCAGCGCTGATGCCAGTGGTCAGTACAATCTCCTCAACACTCTCTACAAACCCCTTTTGCTGGAATTCCCGTGGGCTGATATTGATAGAGACGGTCAGGTAACGGCCATCTTCATTCCAGCGAGCGATCTGTGAACAAACAGTAGACAGCACCCAGCGCCCCAGACAGCAGATCAGATCGGTCATCTCGGCAATCGGGATAAACGCGTCGGGATTCAGTACACCCAGATCGCTATCCTTCCAGCGCACCAGCGCTTCGGCACCAAAAATTTCCCCTTTGGCATTCACCTGAGGCTGATAGCACAGATGCAGAAGATCCTGATCAATCGCTGCCCGTAAACGTTCTTCAATCTGCTGACGGTGATCAGCGTGCTCCTGCATATGTTCGAGGAAGAACTGAACCCGGTTACGCCCCTCATCCTTAGCGCGATACATGGCCAGGTCGGCCTGCATAATCAGGGTTTCGAAATTACTGTTCTCCTGATCAAACAGAGCGATACCGATACTGGGTGTGACGTGGAGCACACGGTCATTGATCAGATGGGGTTCAGAGATCGCCTGACGTACTTTTTCAGCGACACTGAGGGCATTATTACTGGCCTTAGAGTCATGTTTACCCAGTTCCGGCAGCAGCACTACGAATTCATCACCGCCCAGTCGGGCCGGGGTGTCCACCTCCCTGACTGCAGCGCTGATCCGCTTTGCCACTCCCATCAGAATGGCATCACCAATAGCATGACCCAACGAATCATTGATGGTCTTGAAATGATCAAGGTCCATATACAGCAGGCCGCCGATATGACCACTGCGACGGGACCGGATTACTTCACGTTCCATCCGTTGTAGCAGCATCCGGCGGTTAGCCAACCCGGTCAGGGGGTCGAAGAATACATGCTGCTCAATCGCTTTCTGCTGCGCAGCCAGTTGCTGAGTATTCTTGCCAATCTGCTCCAGCATCTGGTTAAAGCCGCGAATAAGGTCAGAGACGTCGCTGTCCTGCTTCGGCACCGGCACCCGCACTTCATACTTCTGCGAGCCAATCACCGTATGCATAGCCCGCAACAGCTGATCAATCGGTTGCGATATACCTCGCTGGATACGACGGGACAGATGATAAACAGACAGCAGCGAAACCAGATACAGCACCAGACCGAACAGCAGATAGAACATCAACTGATTCACAACAGTAGATAAACTGTACTGCAGATAGATCTGGCC
This sequence comes from Amphritea sp., assembly GCA_025800245.1. GTDB lineage: Bacteria > Pseudomonadota > Gammaproteobacteria > Pseudomonadales > Balneatricaceae > Amphritea. The sequence goes on from JAOXSA010000005.1 coordinate 3,877, forward strand.
AATCAGCTCCTGCTTCAATCGGATAGGCTGACTGTATTCGAACAGCTTGTGACTGAACCGGTAATCGGCTTTGATACTGTTTTTCAGGCGCATATCCGGAGTCGGCAGAGTTTCTTCAGTGCCTGGTCGAATCATATGCACCAGATCACTGCCATCCAGACGGTAGACGTAAATACCCAGCAAGTCAGCTTCGGAAAAATAGTTTTCCAGCAGCAGGTTGGCCAGCAAAGGGGATTCAGTTGCCAGGGCATTGGCCAGATGTGGGGCTGTCAGACCGGTGAATGACTCAGCCTTGGAGATCATGGTGTCTCTGCTGCTCATCAACTCCAGCGCCAACACCACGACGCCCGCAACCATCAGAACAACCGCGGTCGATGTCAGAAACAGATGGTGTAAGCGTCCGGTAACGGATGCAGCAGGCCTGCCTGTCATACACAGACCCTGTAACAATAGAGCTCGGTCGCTCCGGGCGACCAGACAGCATAGTTGTCAGATACCATTAAAAAATCCTTTTAAGGGTAATGATTCAGCGCTTCCGCGACAGCTGACTACTATTCAGTCCTGCAGAACGTTTTTCCTTTCAAATCTAGCTCTCACGTCGCCGAACGGCAACAGTGAACGGCTACCATATACCCAAAATGACAACCTGAAAAGAGCAATTATGTATCACTATAGTCTGAACTGGACCAATTAATTATTCAGTTACACTGATCTCCCCATTTTCGTTATGCGTATTTACCGCTATAATCAGCGCCGAAAAATTATATTGATGCTGTTAACGTTCGGAATGACGTGCCTTATGCGTCTGAGAGAAACGACCAAAGCAGCCAACTGTTTTTAAATTTAGCGATGACGAGGTCGTGACCGTGAATAAAATTGCTGCCAAAGCTATCTCTGCCCTGTTTGCTGTAGCACTGGGCTTCCTGGCTACCTCTACTATGGCCAACACTGACAACGATGCAATTGCTGAGCGTATCAAGCCAGTCGGTTCTGTATGTGTTGAAGGTGATGAATGTGCCAATGCTGTTGCTGCTCCAGCGGCGGCTGCCGGTGGTGCCCGTTCAGGTGAAGACGTTTACACTGCAAGCTGTGCCGCGTGTCACGCATCTGGCGTACTGTCTGCTCCTAAACTCGGCAGCAGCGACTGGACTGACCGTGAAGCGGCTAAAGGCATGGGCACTCTGGTTGCTAACGCGATCAACGGTATCAATGCAATGCCACCACGTGGTACCTGTGCAAGCTGCTCTGACGACGAGATCGAAGCTGCAGTTGCATACATGGTTGACAGCGCTAAATAAGCCTGACGACTGATATAAAAAAGGCCGCTGTTGCGGCCTTTTTTATTTCCGGTGAAAGCTACTGGCCGTTATAGTCCGTCCAGCAGTCCCTTCAAACCACTCAGGGTCGCGTTACCCCGCGCTTTATTGGTGGTTTCACACACCTCGCCCCGGCCCTCATAGACCAGATCGTCTTCCGGCAGCTCATCAAGGAAGCGGCTCGGCAGACAATCAATAACCTCACCGAACTGTTTCCGCTGTCGGGCCAGCGTCAGCGTCAGCGTCTGCTTCGCCCGGGTGATACCTACATAGGCCAGACGACGTTCCTCTTCGATATCACCGTTCTCTATACTGTTCCGGTGCGGCAGGATCTCCTCTTCCATTCCCATCAGATAGACATGAGGAAACTCCAGCCCTTTGGAGGCATGCAGTGTCATCAGCTGTACCCGGTCAGAATCATCTTCCTCTTCCTGACGCTCCATAATATCCATCAGGATCAGGCGGGCGATCGCTTCCCGAATACCGGCATCCGGATCATCTTCCTGCAACCGTTCCAGCGTAGAGCGCAGAGAATCCACCAGCACCCAGACATTCTGCATGCGCCGCTCGGCAACTGCTTCGCCGGAGCTGTTCTGAGCAATCCAGCCGGCAAAATCGATGTCGTCGATCATTTTCCGGATCGCATCGATCGGATCACCCCGCTCGCACTGTTCATAGATACCCAGCAGCCAGCTACTGAATCGACGTAACCGTTCCACCTGTGCCGGTTTCAGTACCTGCTCCAGCCCCAGTTCCTGACAGGCATTAAACAGGCTGCAATCACGTGTGGTGGCATACTCACCCAGCTTCTGCAGGGTGGTCGGGCCGATCTCCCGACGTGGCAGATTAATAATACGCAGGAAGGCGTTATCATCGTCCGGATTCACCAGCACCTTGAGATAGGACATGATGTCCTTGATCTCCGCTCTGGAGAAGAATGAAGTACCACCGCTGAGCTTATAAGGCACCTGATAGCTCTGCAGTTTCAGTTCCAGCAAGCGCGCCTGATGGTTACCCCGGTAGAGAATTGCGAAATCCTTAAACTGCCGACGCTGGCGCAGATGCAGATCCAGGATCTCCGTGGCGATCTGATCGCACTCGGCATCTTCATTACGGGTGAACACCACCCGGATCGGATCGCCAAACCCCATATCACTCCACAGGGTCTTATCAAACACGTGAGGATTATTCGAGATCACCGTGTTCGCCGCTTTCAGAATCCGTCCGGTAGAACGGTAGTTCTGCTCCAGCTTAACGACCCGCAGCGAAGGAAAGTCCTCCTGTAACTGGGCAAGGTTTTCCGGCCGCGCACCGCGCCAGGAATAGATAGACTGATCGTCATCCCCTACCACCGTGAGCATACCGCGCATCCCGACCAGCATCTTCACCAGCAGATACTGACTGACGTTAGTGTCCTGATACTCATCCACCAGCAGGTAGCGGATCTTGTTCTGCCAGCGTTCAAGGACATCCGGATTATTCTGAAACAGCAGTACCGGTAGCAGGATCAGATCATCAAAGTCGACCGCATTGTAGGCTTTCAGGCTCTGCTGATAGGCCTCATAAGCCCGGGCTGCCAGGATATCCTGAGGCCCCTGAGCCTGTGCTAATGCCTGTTCCGGCATCAGCATATCGTTCTTCCAGTTGGAAATCGTATGCTGCACAAAATCCAGCTGATCGGTGTCTTCTTCATTGTGCAGCAGCAGACTTTTCAGCAACGCTTTGCTGTCCTGATCATCAAACAGGGAAAAGCCCTGCTTCAGCTTCAGCACCTTATGCTCCCGGCGAATGATGTTCAGGCCCAGGTTATGGAAGGTCGATACCGTCAGCCCCCGGGTCGCATTGCCGGCAACCAGCGAGGTCACCCGCTCCTTCATCTCCCGGGAAGCCTTATTGGTAAAAGTCACTGCTGCTATATTGTGCGCTTTTATACCGCAGGTCTCGATCAGATAGGCGATCTTACGGGTAATTACGCTGGTTTTACCGGAACCGGCCCCCGCCAGTACCAACAGAGGGCCACTGATATAATCAACTGCTTCCTGCTGTTTTGGATTCAATCTCGCCATTAAAAAACTGCTCTAGGGAATTAAAGTTTCTGATCAGTGCGGCCGATAACGTACTATCAGGCTTAAAAAATATGCACCACAAACACCCCAACCTTCTGATTTAAAAAGAAAAAATCATCAAACTTCCGTTTGAAAATGAAATTGAGCGTGCTAATCTTAAATCAAGATTCGCGGCAATTATCGCACGGAATAAGTTGCCATATCAGCCTCAATTAGTCAGGAAAACACGGCTGTTTATCCTGCTGTACTGAATTATGTCGTCTGCAGCGAAGTGCATAAACATACCCACTCAATGCTTACTGATCGATAGCTGCGGTTACTCGGTCGATCAGCTGCTTCAGCATTTCGATCCGACTCAGCAGGCAGTGAGACACTGTGCCTTCGATCAGGCGACCGAATATCTCAGCCAGAGCGCCTACGATCTGATCTTCCTGCATACCTGCTACACGGATACTAACGCCCTGTCCGAGCTGCACTATCTGCGGCAACAGCATCCTGACATTCCGGTTATCATTTTTGATCAGGAGCTAAGCTCTGAGCGAATTGAAGAGTTCACCTGCTGGCGCGCCAATGATTATCTGCAACTGCAGGATCTGACTCAGCCGCTGCTGCAACAGACCATCCGCCATGGCCTGACCGTCCGTCAGCTACTGAAAGAGATCAACCATCTGAATCAGGTGGACCCGCTGACCGGTATGACCAACCGGCATCAGTTCTACAAGCAGCTATCATCACAACTGCGTCAGTTCCGTCAGGGACAGAGCCGGCCCGATACCAACTACGCACTGCTCAACGTCGACCTGGATGGCTTCCGGCGCTTTAATCACATAAATGGTTATGCCGCAGGGGACAAAATCGTCAAAGAGATGGCCGGTCGCCTGATCGAACTGGCCCCTGGGCTGATTGCCCGGTTAGGCAATGATGAATTTGTGCTGCTGATCGATTGTCCGGCGGACGATGACTGCGCCCAGGCCGCCACCCTGCTGTGCTATCAGATTATGCACGCGCTTGCGGAACCCTATCATTACCGCGATCTGGAAATTATCCTGCCCTGCAGCATCGGCGTCAGTTTTGCGCCTCAGCGCAGCTGCGAAACAGACACACTGATACACCAGGCCACTCAGGCGCGTCTCAAAGCCAAGCAGCAGAGCACCTGCAGTTACTCGATGTACACCCAGGAGCCTCAGTCGAATAAAGAGCTGTCACCGGTAATCGAGCCGGATCTGATGAACGCTCTGCGGCGGCAGGAATTTGAGCTTTATTACCAACCCCGGATCGATATCGCCAGCGGCAGAATCATCGGTGCGGAAGCGCTGATCCGCTGGAATCACCCGGAAAAAGGTCTGATTTTCCCGGATGCCTTTATCTCCACGGCGGAACGTACCGGCCTGATCGTACCGATCGGGTACTGGGTTATTCAGCAGGCCGGCGAAGATATTAACCGTCTCAAGGATGCCGGACTGGATATTACCCATCTGAGCGTTAACCTGTCGTTCCGGCAGTTTCAGGACAGTTACCTGTGCCGCACCATTGAGCGGTTGATCGACCGCTACAATATCGACACCAACATTCTTGAATTCGAACTCACAGAATCAGCGCTGTTCAATAATGAAGCCCATGTGCTGGAAAGTATTGAGCAGCTGCATAAACTGGGCATCAATTTCTCACTGGATGACTTCGGCACCGGCTACTCCTCGTTCTCTCTGCTGCAGACACTGCCGATCAGCAGCCTGAAGATCGACCGCTCCTTCGTGTCCCATATTCATGAGAATCAGGACAACCGCGAGATTGTCAAAGCGCTGATCCGTCTGGCCCACAGTCTGAAAAAGGAGATTATCGCCGAAGGCGTAGAAACCCCGCAGCAGCTGGATTTCCTCGCCAGCTATGGCTGTCATCAGGCACAGGGTTACCTGTACAGTAAACCGATCCCGTTTGACCAGTACTGCGCTATGCTGCACCAGTCCATTAACTCTACAGCGGCGAACGCCTGAGTCCGATCGCCTCAAACAGATCCTGCTCTCGGATAATCTCACTGTGCTGCAGATCGGCAATGGTACGTGCCACCTTCAGCACCCGGTGCGCCGCTCTGGCGGATAGTCCCATCTGATCTATCGCATTCGCCAGAATCCGCCTCTGCCCCTCTCCCAGCTGACAATACTGATCCAGTTGGGGCGCCGTCAGTCGGGCATTACAGCAACCCTGTCGCCGATGCTGCACAACCCGGGCCTGACTTACCCTGTCACGCACCTGTTGACTGCTTTCTGTGGCATCAGATGGCCCCATCAACTGTTCAGACGACAATGCCGGCACCCAGCTCTGCAGATCAATCCGGTCCAGCAGCGGCCCGGATATACGGCTCTGATAGCGCTGAATCTGATCCGGCGTGCAGTGACAGCGGCCACTATTATCGCCCCGATAACCGCACGGGCAGGGGTTCATCGCCGCGATCAGCTGAAACCGGGCCGGAAAGCTGACCTGAACCGCTGCACGGGAGATATGTATCTCTCCGGATTCCAGCGGCTCACGCATTACTTCAAGCACCTGACGGCTGTATTCCGGCAACTCATCGAGGAACAGTACTCCCTGATGCGCCAGTGATATTTCACCGGGGCGGGGCTGGCTGCCACCACCCACCAGCGCCACCGCTGAAGCAGTATGATGCGGTGAGCGAAACGGTCGGATACCGCTTAACAGTCGGTTCTGATAGACCCCGGCAACCGAGTGAATCGCCGCGAGTTCCAGCATTCCGGTCTGATCCAGCGGTGGCAGAATGCCGGGCAAGCGGCTGGCCAGCATACTCTTGCCACTCCCCGGAGGGCCACAGAACAGCAGATTGTGTCCGCCTCCGGCGGCGATCTCTAAGGCTCGTTTCGCCTCATGCTGACCCCGGACATCCAGCAGATCCGCCACCTGCTCTTCACCAGTCAGGCTGGTAATCGGGACATCAACAGGATTAAGCGGTACCGCACCGCTTAACTGCTGACAAACCTGTAACAGGGTGGCGCAGCTATAGAGTGTCAGGTCACTGACCAGAGCCGCTTCTTCCAGATTATCCAGAGCCAGCCATAAACCACGACCAGCCCCGTGACAGCTGCGGGCGACCGGCAGCACACCACGGACCGGTCGCAACTCACCGGAAAGCGCCAGTTCCGCCAGAAATTCAAACTTATCCAGGGCAGCATCCGGCAGCTGGCCGGTCGCCGACAGGATACCGATCGCGATCGCCAGATCGTAACGTCCGCCCTCTTTTGGCAGATCCGCTGGCGCAAGATTGACGGTGATACGACGGGCGGGGAAATCAAAGCCACTATTGAGAAGCGCGCTACGCACCCGCTCACGGCTCTCTTTAACACCGGTTTCCGGCATTCCGACAATTGAAAAGCTGGGCAGGCCGCCCGATAAATGAACTTCAACGGCGACCGCCGGCGCACTGATACCCCGCTGGGCGCGGGTATGCACAATAGCAAGAGACATAATCATCCTTCCCTGGATCAGTGTGTTTCAGAGCGCCGCGTCCTGCGGCTCTATTTACAGAAGACGTTACAAAATGAGTCACCTGCAATATAACCAGTGACAAACACTACCGTCAATTACGGTCATAGATGGTAGCTAATCGTGCTTAAAGAAAAGTTTAATATTTAGAATATTGGCAATAACGATATAAGCCTTGAGATAGCTAATTAGCTTTCAACAAAACAACTATATACTAAAATAGTAAAAATTAGTATTTACAAATTCGCAAAGCTCAAAGCAAAGATATATACTAATTTTAAAAAATTTAGTAGCAGAAGGTTTTCACAAATGAGAGTTCCACAATCTCCGCCACTCTTACATGAAAGTATGGATGCATGGGGAGAAGACAATCTACATGAAAACCTCATGCTCATACTTCAATCGCAGCAAGGCCCTTGTGACGCAAAAGGAAGATACCTTCACTGGGAAAAGTTAAGACATCTCTCACCGCCCAAAGGCTATAGCTCTGAACTCTTCTGGCTTTCCATGAAGGAAGCCCGGAAAAAAATTTCAAAGCAACTACCCTTCAATGACAAACACTCGAACTCTTTTCAGTTCTGCATCCCAGATAGTGTAATGAGAGATATCTTATGGATCAGTGAAAATGCAACTGGCGCTATTGAAGCCGACGCTAAAATTACTGACGACAGAACAAAACGTACTTATTTAATCAACTCACTAATTGAAGAAGCGATTAGCTCCAGCCAGCTAGAAGGTGCAGCAACAACAAGGCGCGTAGCTAAAGAAATGCTCAGAACGGGTAGAGAGCCAGAAGATCACTCTGAAAAGATGATACTGAATAATCATAAGGCAATGATGTTCATCCGCGAATACAAAGATGAGGATCTAACCCCATCAATCATCTTTGAAATACATAAAATTTTAACCGAAGGAACACTTGATACTGCAGATATAAGCAAAGCAGGCGCATTCAGAGAAAAAGAGGACGATATTTGCGTTTTTTCTAAAGAGGACGTCCTTTTGCATGTGCCACCAAAAGCAAGTGAGCTAAATAGCAGACTCCAAGCGGTATGTGACTTTGCTAACAAGGTAAATGAGCAAGGGACCACCTACATCCCTCCAATCATCAGAGCGATAGTCATTCACTTCATGATCGGATATGACCACCCATTCGTCGATGGTAATGGACGAACAGCTAGAGCGCTATTCTATTGGATGATGGCAAAAGAAGGCTATTGGCTCATGGAATACATTTCAATATCCAGAGTGATAAAGAAAGCACCAGCGAAGTATATGTACGCATACTTACATACCGAAACTGACACCAATGATGTCACGTACTTTATCATTCATCAGTTGGAAGTAATTAAGCAAGCCATTGAGGATCTCCACACATATCTCGCAGATAAAGCGAAGAAACTGCGTGAAACCGAAATAATGCTTGAAAATTCCCCCTTACAGGGCGAGCTAAACTACCGACAGCTAAACGTATTAAAAAACGCTATCAAGAATCCCGGTGCCGAATACACCATTAACAGCCACAAAACATCCCACGGTGTTACATATCAGACAGCAAGAACAGATCTATTGAAACTATCAGATCATTTCAATCTTTTAAAAAAATACAAGGTAGGGAAAAAGGACGTTTTCATATCCCCTGCAAACCTGAGAGAAATCATACATAGCTACAAAGCCAGCTAAGTTGAAATGTGGTCAATTCTCCATATCTAACCGTTCAATCAGCTGTGACATAGTCAGATGTTGTCCCACATACCGTCCATTCATCCGGAAACAGCCCTGCTGGGTCAGGCGGGTCATCTGGCCGGTGGTGCGTACCCCTTCAGCCATCACTTCCAGTCCCATATCCCGGGCCTGAGAAATCAGCCGCTCTACATCCAGCATTGCCTGATCATCACGCATCTGCTGTTCAACCCGTCCGGCATCCAGCAGTAACATATCAGGCCGGGGCGACATCAGCGACCAACGTTTCTTACCCCGACAGTCCACCAGTAAACGCACGCCCTGGGCTTTAAGGTGTTCACACTCATCAGGAAACAGTTGCAGCTGTGCCGTGGTGACCGCCACCATCAGACTTTGCGACGGTATCTGCGCCCGACGCATCGATGTCAGCAACATCGCGATCAGATCACTGGCAAACAGCTCTTCATCCTGCAACCGCAGATAGATACTCTCAAAGCCATCGAAGCTGCTCCACAACTTAATCAGCGGCACCAGCGCAGTCTGTAGCTGCTGATGATAGCTTTGCAGTAAACCGTAGCGGGTCAGCTGTGGCAGGTACTTATCGGCTGGCAGCACTCCCAGTTGCGGGTGTTGCAGACAGGGCACCACTTCTGTTGCGATCAACTGATGTCCCCGGAGTGAATAGACCGGATTAAACCTCAGCTCAATACCATCGGTTTCAATCAGTTGCTCCAGCTCGGCATGCACCAACACCGAGCCACGGCCCTGGCTGGCCTCATATAAACGGAATCCACCGCCAGCCATCGTCGCACTCTGCATCGCCAGCGTGGCATGGGTCTGCAGTAACTCGGCCGTATTCGCCTCGCTATCGCTCAGTGCTCCGCCGATCACCAGCTCCGGCCTCAGCAACTTTTCCTCCAGCGCCATAGGCTGGTCTTCCAGTATCAGCAGACGCTGCGCCAGCGATTCCAGCAGGCTGGGATCACCGCAATTATCAACGATCAGTGCCAGACCACCGGAGGCGGTGAACGCAAGAAAGTCATCATCGCGCAGCTCACTGGCCAAACGTAAAGCCAGATCCTGCACCTGTTCGCGGTAATCTGGCAGTTCTTTGTTATCCAGCTGCACCAGATCCACCATCAGCAGAGCAACGCCCCTTCCGGTCAGTCGGCTCACTTGCAGTTTCTGTTCTAACAGGCGGTTCAACTCCGGTGCATCATGCAGATGAGCTGCCACACTCTGCTGCTCATACCAACTGCTGGTATCGGAAAACTGGGCGACGAAGCCGCTTATCTCGCCATTACTGTCCCGGCTGGCGAGAATACTGTACCAGGCCGGGTATGTGCGGCCGTCTTTATGACAATTCCAAAGCTCGCCTTCCCAGACACCGTCTTTCATCAGCTGTTGCCACAGCTCTTCAAACACATCCGGATCGATATCATCATTGGTAATAAGGCCAGGTCCCTGGCCGACAACTTCATCGAAACGGTAACCAGTCAGGGAGTAAAAACTGCGGTTTACCCGATAGATACGGTTATCCCTGTCCATCACCATGATGCCCTGTGGTGAATAATCAAACAGCCCCTCAACCGGCTGCTGACTGAGAGTCTGTTCAGCAGCCTGAGCCAGGGTATTGGCAATCAGCAGATAGCTATTCGCCTGTGAATTCCAGTGCAGTTGAATCTGTAACCATCGTGAAGACTCTGTGGGTCGGGGTTGCCAGGTCAATGTCGCGGAGCCCTGTTTACGGGCTCCGGCCAGAGCACTGCGTAACTCGAACAGTGCCTCTTCACCGTGCACCTGCTCAAGATGCACGCCGCTGAGCTCGCCCTGCCAGTCGAGTTGAGCCAGATACTCGCTGCTACCAAACTGATAGGTCAGATCCGGTAATATCGTTGCACACATCTGGCTCATTATGGGGTTCTCCCGAATCAGTCCTGATCCAGTTGCTGTTCCAGCTGATCCAATTGCTGCTGCAAATGCTCCAGCTTTTCCCGGGTTCTCGCCAATACGGCGCTTTGCGCATCAAACTCATCCCGGGTTACCAGATCCATACGGTTAAAAGCGCCCTTCAGTATAGCGCTGATTTGCGGTTCAAGATCGCCGCTGGCTGAATGGTTACGGGCACTGTCGATCAGGCCGGCCAACTGCGCAGTCAGGCCTTCAATTACACTCTGATTAATCATTTTTTCTGGGTTCCGGTAATTCAGAAACGGTCTTTCAGTAGAACTATCAGTAGAACTATACCTAAAACTATAGCAATAAGCGGGCACCCTTTTCAGCCCGCACCGAAAATGCGCACACCCGCCAACGCACCAAAACCGTGCCTGCACAAAAATTGTGCACCAGCAAAAATCCCAATCCTGCACTGAGATCGCACACAGAGCCCCCACTTAACAGCCCAAAACCAACCTATCCCAATGTTTTAAAAGGATTTTTATAAACAGTGGCACACCCCATGCTTTATACCCTGCAACCGTTTCAGTCTGCGCTGACAAGCAGCCGGACCTGGTAAAACAGTTTTTTTCAATGGAGATCAGATCCCATGAAACTTATTTCAGCAATTATCAAACCGTTCAAACTGGACGACGTTCGCGAGGCTCTTTCCGAGATCGGCGTACAGGGTATTACCGTGACTGAAGTGAAAGGTTTTGGCCGTCAGAAAGGTCATACCGAACTCTACCGTGGCGCCGAATACGTAGTGGACTTCCTTCCGAAAGTAAAAGTCGACGCAGCTGTTGAAGACAGCATTGTTGATCAGGTGGTTGAAGCGATCAGCAAGACTGCTCAGACCGGTAAGATCGGCGACGGCAAAATTTTCGTGCAGGACGTTGAAGAAGTGGTACGTATCCGTACCGGTGAGACCGGCGACAGCGCACTGTAAGACATAACCGTTTTTACAGCTTTCTAATTACAACATTTACAAACTTAAACCTATAGAAGCATCAGCCTGAGAGAGTCCGGCTTATCAGCTTCAGGGGGCGAAAATGGAAAACCAGATTTTTGAATTACAGTATGCAATGGACACCTTTTACTTCCTGGTGTGCGGCGCATTAGTTATGTGGATGGCAGCAGGCTTTGCCATGCTGGAAGCGGGCCTGGTCCGCTCTAAAAACACCACTGAGATTCTAACCAAGAACGTAGCGCTGTTCGCTATCTCCTGCATCATGTACCTGATCTGTGGTTATCAGTTGATGTACGGCGGCGGTATCTTCCTGGCTGGAATCGAAGAAGTCGACGTAGCTCAGGTACTGGTCGATTCCGCTGAAGAAGGCTTCGACGGTGGTTCAGTTTACTCTGGCGCTTCCGACTTCTTCTTCCAGGTAGTCTTCGTTGCTACGGCGATGTCTATCGTATCCGGTGCAGTTGCTGAGCGTATGAAGCTGTGGGCTTTCCTGGCTTTCGCGGTGGTAATGACCGGTGTGATCTACCCAATGGAAGGTGCATGGACCTGGAACGGCGACGACGTATTCGGTATGTACAACCTGGGTGACCTGGGCTTCTCTGACTTCGCAGGTTCCGGCATCGTACACATGGCGGGTGCTGCTGCGGCTCTGGCAGGTGTACTACTGCTGGGTGCCCGTAAAGGCAAATACACTAAGAACGGTATCAACGCGATTCCGGGCGCTAACCTGCCACTGGCAACCCTGGGTACTTTCATCCTGTGGATGGGTTGGTTCGGCTTCAACGGTGGTTCGGTTCTGAAACTGGGTGATGTGGCAAGTGCTCACTCTGTTGCAATGGTATTCCTGAACACCAATGCTGCCGCTGCCGGTGGTGCTGTCGCTGCGCTGATCACTGCTCGTCTGCTGTTCGGTAAAGCTGACCTGACTATGCTGCTGAACGGTGCGCTGGCCGGTCTGGTAGCGATCACTGCTGAGCCATCTACTCCGACTGCGCTGCAAGCAACTCTGTTCGGTGCTGTAGGCGGTATCCTGGTAGTGTTCTCTATCATCACTCTGGATAAGCTGCGTATCGATGATCCTGTAGGTGCGATCTCTGTCCACGGTGTGTGTGGTCTGCTGGGTCTGCTGCTGGTACCGGTTACCAACGATGGCTCTACCTTCAGCGGTCAGATCATCGGTGCCCTGACAATCTTCGGTTGGGTATTCGTAACCAGCCTGGTGGTATGGAGCATCCTGAAAGCGGTCATGGGTATCCGTGTAAGCGAAGAGGAAGAGTACGAAGGTGTTGATCTGGCTGAATGTGGTATGGAAGCGTACCCGGAATTTACCAACGGTAAATAATCCGAACTTCAGTAAGTAAACCATAACAGGGAGCTCCGGCTCCCTGTCTGGCGTTTTATTAAACACTGTAAACTGGGTATACTTAGCCCCAGTTTTTTTACGAACTCCATCCGTCTGCAGCAGCAATGTCAGGCAGACCCAAGCGAGGAAAATAATTATGAAACTGGTAAGCGCGGTAATTAAACCGTTCAAACTGGACGATGTTCGCGAAGCGTTGTCGGAAATCGGTATCCAGGGTGTTACGGTTACCGAAGTTAAAGGTTTTGGTCGCCAGAAAGGCCACACAGAACTGTACCGCGGTGCAGAATATGTGGTCGACTTCCTGCCTAAAGTTAAGATCGAAGCAGCGATCTCTGATGATCTGGTCGAGCAGGTTATTGAAGCAATCAGCTCTACAGCCAACACCGGTAAAATCGGTGACGGTAAGATCTTTATCACTCCACTGGAGCAGGCGATCCGTATCCGTACCGGCGAAACCGGCAACGACGCGCTGTAATCCCAGCCTCTTCTGAGCATATGAAAAGCACCTTCCACAGGTGCTTTTTTGTTTCTGATCCCTGCCAAACTGTTAATTTTTCTTCACATTCTCCTGCCAAACTGGGTCTACACTGTAAGAACTGAGCAAAGAAGTAAGGCGTTGGATTATGGCTCGTACCGTCGCCCGGCACACCTTTGAAGAAGTAATGGTGCCCAATTATGCCCCCAGTGACGTTATCCCGGTCCGCGGCCAGGGATCCAGACTCTGGGACCAGGCAGGTAAAGAATATATCGATTTTGCTGGCGGTATAGCAGTCACCGCTCTGGGACACTGTCATCCAGAATTACAGCAGGCGCTGGTCAGTCAGAGCACTCAGCTATGGCACCTGAGTAATGGCTGGACCAACGAGCCGGCTCTGCAGCTGGCAGCCGACCTTGGTGAGCTGACGTTTGCGGACCAGGTTTTCTTTGCTAATTCCGGAGCAGAAGCTAATGAAGCGGCTCTTAAACTGACTCGCAAGTACGCCCGGGATCACTACAACAGCGATAAACATGAGATTATAGCTTTCAACAACGCCTTTCACGGCCGCACCCTGTTTACAGTCGCAGCAGGAGGCCAACCCGCTTACAGCCAGGATTACACACCTCTTCCGCCGGGTATTATCCATCTGCCATTCAATGATCTGGCCAGTCTCGAATACCGCATCTCAGATACCACCTGCGCCGTCATTATGGAATTGATCCAGGGAGAAGGCGGGGTGATTCCAGCTGAACCGACTTTTGTAAAAGGCGTCAGAGAGCTATGCGACAAATACAACGCATTGCTGATTTTTGACGAAATTCAGACCGGAATGGGACGGACAGGCTCCCTCTTTGCCTATCAGCAACACAAGATTATTCCAGACATACTGACTACAGCGAAAGCACTGGGCGGCGGCTTTCCGGTAGCAGCAATGCTAACCCGTAAGCACATTGCTGACAGCTTTACGGTCGGCAGTCATGGCAGTACCTACGGCGGCAATCCTCTGGCCTGCGCCGTCGCAGGTAAAGCCCTCGAACTGATCAGTAATCCCACCCTCCTGGCTGGCGTGAGACAACGTCACACGCTGTTTATGGATGGCTTACAACAACTGAATCGTAAGATCGATATTTTTCAGGAAATCCGCGGTGAAGGACTACTGATCGGTTGTGAACTGAAAGCTCACTGGCAAGGCAAAGCCCGCGAGCTGCAACGCTTTGCTGAGCAGCAGGGCGTAATGGTACTGATCGCTGGCCCCGACGTGATGCGTCTGGCACCGTCGCTGATCATTTCATATCCGGAGATTAACCGGGGACTCAAACAGCTGGCACAAGCAATGCTGGCCCTCAAAATGGGGTACTGAAACGGTTCCGACGTCTTCGGCGACAACAGCCTGCCGCGACATGAAGGAGGGAAGTGATGCCCTTATCCTGCAATATTATCCGTCCGATAGCCCGGGATGATCTGGATATGCTCTGCCAGATAGCGACTGACAGCGGTCCCGGATTTACCTCTCTGCCAACCAATAGAGAACTGCTACAACGCAAAATCGAAGCCTCGGTCAGCGCCATGGAAGCCGAACAGCCTGATCCGCAGGGCAACAGTTACCTGTTCGTGCTGGAGCACTGCCCGAGCCAGACGGTCATTGGCGTCTGCGGCATAGAAGCCGGAGTCGGGCTGCGGGAGCCATTTTATCACTACCGGTTGGGTACGGTTGTCCATGCATCCCGCGAGCTGGGGGTACACAACACCTTTCGCACGCTCTATCTCTGTAATGATTACACCGGTTGTTCTGAGGTCTGCAGTCTGTACCTGCAACCGGAACACCGCAAGGACAATAACGGGGCACTGTTATCGAAAAGCCGGTTCCTGTTCATGGCCCAGTTCCGGGAGCGCTTTAATCACAAGGTTATCGCCGAAATGCGTGGTGTCAGTGATCAGGAGGGACGTTCACCTTTCTGGGATGGTCTGGGACAGCATTTCTTTACCATGCCCTTCTCAGAAGCCGATTACCTCACCGGCATTGGCAACAAGGTGTTTATTGCCGAACTGATGCCCAAGCACTCTATCTACCTGCACCTGCTACCGGAACCTGCGCGACAGGTGATCGGCGAAGTGCATACCAACACCGCACCGGCACGGGCGATGCTTGAGAAAGAAGGATTTCGTTATGAAGAATATATCGACATCTTTGACGGCGGCCCGACGCTGGCCTGCAAGCTTCCGGATATAAGGGCAATCCATCACAGCCGCCATGTTGATGTCCATATCGGACCCGGACAATGTCACAGTCAGCCCTGGTTGATCAGCAACACTCAGCGTATGGATTTTCGCTGTACAGTGGCAGATATCAGCCCCTCGGAGGGGCATATTACCCTGCCGGCGGAGCTGGCTCATCAGCTTCGGGTAAGTGAAGGCGATACGGTCAGAGTCGTTGCACTGCGCCCCTGACCCACAAACTACCTCCAATGGATTACCCATTTCAGGTATCTATTGAGCGGGTGACTGATCAATGCTGGTTATACTGCAGACTTGAGAACCAGAGACGTTATACACCGGCACCATGACTTTTAAAGTGACCAAACGGGTATATGTCGCCGCTCTGTTTTATCTTGCCTGGGTGGCGTTGTACCTGGCATACGATTACAGCCATGAGAAACAGCTGATCAATCTGCAGCTGGATAATAAGCTGGAGGCCAGCGCCCGGGCGCTGCCTCAGATGCTGCCCGATGGTTTCCACCACCAGGACATGACCAAAAGTGACCCGTTGCCACAACAGGATATCGCCAACGCCCGCAGGCTGACCCGCTTTACCCAGCAGTCAGAGATCGTCTTTATCTACAGCATGATCGTCCGTGACGGTCAGATCCACTTTACCAGCACCAGCGCCACTGAAGATGAGATCAGAATCGGTAACCACCCGCGTTATCTCGATCTCTACGCTGATGCTGATCCCCGGTTACTGTCACTGACCGCAGATTCAGCTCCCCTGTTCATTGAGATCAGCGATCAGTGGGGCAATTTCCGCAGTGTTTTTATCCCCAATACCAGCGAAGACGGCACTTTCTACATTACCGCCGCCGACATAGAGATCTCCCATATCCGCACGGTGCTGGCCCGCAGGCTGATGGAAGAGATAGCACTGGCGGGACTATTTGCACTGTTTCTGCTGCCACTGATGTTCACCTTCTCCTCAGCCCAGCGCAGTTGGGCCAGAGAACTTGAGCGCAACGTCAGCAGCCGGACTCAGGAACTGAACGAGAGTAAACGCCGTCTGAGCTCGATTCTGAGCCACTCTCCGGTGGGTATTTTCCACTACGACAACAACTCAGAACTGACCATGATCAATCATCGCTTCGAGCAGATCATTGGCGCCAGTTCAGACCGCCTGATCGGCTTTAACATGCTTGAAAATCTGCAGGATCCGAAACTACTGGATGCCCTGAGGGATTCATTGCAGGGTGAAATCGGCATATTTGAAGGCCCGTATATTTCAGTTACCGGTCATCGTCAGATGCACCTCAAGGCAGAGTTTGTCCCTATTGTTAATGGTCTGGGCAAAGTGGATGGCGGTGTCGCAGTGTTTGATGACATCACAGACCAGGTGGAAGCCACCAACGCCCTGAAAAAGCTCTCCACCGCGGTCGAGCAAAGTCCGAATGTGGTCGTGATCACCAACAAAGAGGGCAACATCGAATATGTGAACCCGCACTTTACGGAAGTCACTGGCTATCAGGCTGAAGAGGTAATCGGCCGTAATCCGCGCCTGCTGAACTCAGGTGAAGCATCCAACAATATCTACGAGGATCTGTGGAATACCCTGCTCAGCGGTCAGATCTGGCGTGGCACTCTGCATAACCGTAAGAAAAGCGGCGAGCTTTACTGGGCCGAAGAGATTATCTCACCGCTGACTAATGACCAGGGCGAGATCACCCACTTCGTTGCGCTACAGGAAGATATCACCGAGGTACGGCGGATCTCTGACGAGATCAATTTCCAGAGCACCCATGACAGCCTCACAGGCCTGCTCAACCGACGCCAGTTTGATCATGAGCTGGAACACGTCATCGACAGTGCGCATCAGAAAAACACCCAGCATGTACTGTGTTTCTTCGATATCGATCAGTTCAAAATTATCAATGACACCTGTGGTCATCTGGCCGGTGATGAGCTGCTACGTCAGATCAGTCATCTGATCCGGGACCGCCTGCGCAGCCGGGATATTCTTGCCCGACCGGGAGGCGACGAGTTCCTGCTGTTGATCAAAAATTGCAGTCTGGCGCAGGGTGAACGGGTGGTCATGATGATCATGAATGAGCTGAAGAAGTTCCGTTTCCAGTGGCAGGACCGCAGCTTCCAGGTCGAGATCAGCGCTGGCCTGACGGCCATCAATGACCAGACCGAATCAACAGCAGATGCGATGAAAGAGGTGGACACCGCCTGTTATACCGCCAAGGATGCCGGCCGTAACCGGATTCATATTTACCGCGCCGATGATGCCCGGCAACTGGCCCATAAGGGCTATATTCAGTGGGCCACAGAGATCCGTAATGCGCTGGATGAGGATCGCTTCAAACTCTATGCACAGGCGATTCAACCGCTGCAGTCCGACGACAAGCTGGCCTATGAGGTGCTGATCCGTCTGCAGGACCGCAATGGCGATATTATCCCTCCGGGCGCCTTTCTGCCCGCGGCAGAACGCTATAACCTGACCCCCAGAATCGATCGCTGGGTGATCAGCCAGACCCTGAACTGGATGACTCTGCATATGGAGCAACTCAGCCATATCAACAGTCTGTCGATCAACCTCTCCGGCCAGTCACTGGGCGATGAAGCTCTGCTGGGCTTTATCATCCGCAGTATTGAACATGGTCCGGTTCCACCGCAGATGCTGAAATTTGAAATTACCGAAACTGCGGCGATCGCGAACCTGAAAGACGCGCAGATCTTCATCAAGTCTCTGCAGGGGCTGGGCTGTCAGTTTGCACTGGACGACTTTGGCAGCGGTCTGTCCTCATTCGGCTATCTGAAAAACCTACCGGTTGATCTGCTCAAGATCGACGGTATGTTTGTGAAGGATATTCTGACCGATCCTATCGATGAAGCGATGGTGCGTTCCATCAATGAGATCGGCCATATCATGAACATGCAGACCATCGCAGAATTTGTCGAGAACGATGAAATTCGCCTGCAACTGCAGCAGATGGGGGTGGATTTCGGTCAGGGTTATGGCATCGGTAAGCCACAACCGCTGAATACCATCCTCCAGCCTGAATCTATCGGGGCAGATCAATCGTCAGGGTGAGCCCCTGTCCCGGCTCACTACTGGCCTGTAGCTCACCACCCAACAGATTCACAGCCCGCAGCGCAATACTGAGCCCCAGGCCATAACCGTTCTGCTGGTCACTGAAGCGAACGAACGGCTTAAACAGGCTCTCCAGCTGCGCCTCACTGAGACCTGGCCCGGAATCACTGATTACAATCCGACTGCCGTTTGTGGTCGCCTCAAGTTGCAGACTGATCGTCGTACCCGCCGGGGTATGTTTCACCGCATTGCCAAGGATGTTGTTCAGTGCCCGCTCCAGCAGCGCACTGTTGCCCTTAACCTGCACCGTTGTAGCCGGCGCCTGCCACTGCAACGGGTAGTCCGGCGAGCTGAAACGGTAATCCTGAATCAGACCGTCAATCAGCCTGGCAACATCGAATGGCTGATCCGATGTTTCCATCTGCTCCAGCCGCGACAGGCTGAGAATCTCATCGATCAACCGGTTGATCCGGTCACACTCCAGATTGATACGCTCAATCACCGCCTGATCGGCATCCGGCACATTCTGCGCCGCCAGCCCTACCGCCATCTGCAAGCGAGCCAGTGGCGCCCGCAATTCATGGGATACATCCTGCAGTAAGCGCTGGTTCGATTGCAGGGTCTGCTCTACATAATCCGCCATGCGGTTAAACTCGCGGCACAGCTCGCCCAGCTCATCACCGCGACGATTCAGAGCATCGTCTGCACGGGCACTCAGATCACCGTTATACAGCTGTCGGGTATGCTGCCGCAGGCGATTCAGAGGACGGACAATGATCCAACTGATCAGCAATGCTGCCAGCGCAGCAACAATCATCATCAGCACCACCTGCACCGACAGGATAAAGCCGATCAGCTTGGCAAACAGGGTTTTACGCAGATCCAGATCCACCACAACCCGATAATCTTTATTCTGCGATGAGGTCAGATGCAGAACCATCGGATTGCGGAAATGCCGGTCATCCCGGATACCAGCGATAATCCGACCACTACTGGTCTCCTGAATCTGCATCTTCAGGGCAAAGAAATTCTTATCCCGGTGATCACGGTCACGCCAGTCATGCTTATCCCGACGCCAGTCATCATCGTCATCATGATCCCGGTCATAGTCTTTATAGCGAGGCTTGGGTGGTAGCCGGCCGGTGCGCTCATAACGATCAACAATCAGCTCCGCCTGGCCCAGCGCCTTCGCTTGCATTACCTCACGATAGCGCTCCCTTTCTGACACCGAGCCGACCATAAAAGCGGTCACAGAGATCACCACAAAGCTGGTCAGCCAGACGATCAGGAAGATCTTCAGAAAGATCCGTTTATACCAGCGCACCGCCATCACTCAGCCTCTTTTACCAGCATATAACCGACACCCCGAACCGTTTTAATCAGCTCACTGTCAGGCAACTGCTGCGCCAGTTTCTGCCGAACCCGGCTGACATGCACATCGATAGCCCGGTCGTATGCGGTGAGTTTACGGTGCAGAACTTTCTCGGTGAGCTGATCCTTTGCAACCACCTCACCGGCCGCTCCCATCAGCTCGGCCAGCACATTAAACTCGGCGCTGGTCAGCTCCATAGAGCGGCCTTTTACCTGCACCTCACGACGCCCGCGATCCAGACTGATACCGTGCATCTCCAGTTGATCAGATTCTGTGACGGCCACGGGTTGAACCACTGCACGGCGCAATACAGCACGGATACGTGCCACCAGCTCACGGGGGTTACAGGGTTTGCCCAGATAATCATCCGCGCCCATCTCCAGACCGATAATCCGGTCAATGTCTTCACCCCGGCCGGTCAGCATGATGACCGGCGTGGTGATCCGGGGGCGAATCTGCTGTAGTAACTCAAGACCACTCTGCCCCGGCATCATGATGTCAAAAATCAGCAGATCATAGGTGCCGTTGGTTGCCAGTAACGGCAGGGCCTGCTCGGCACTGTGGGCAAAACTCACCTGAAAGCCTTCTGTTTCAAGATACTGTCCCATCAACTGACACAGCTCCTGGTCATCATCCACCAGCAGCAGTCTTACGGATTCACTCATTGCTCACCTCTTTTCTGATGACTTAAGAATAATGAACCACGGGTGCAATTACATCTGCCCCGGTCAGCCTTTACCAAACTTTACAACGCCTTTACCCAACTTAGCGACCGGACATCACATACTGTAGCCATCAACACAGACAACCCGGACGCAGCTGATACAGCATCCGGTTCTCAGGAGAAATGATCATGCGTAAACAAGTAATTATCGGTATCACAGCAGCTATTATCGGTGGTGCAACTCTGACTGCTGGCGTCGCCAGCGCAGACGGCAAATGGGATCGTTGCGGCGACCGGGGTGAAGGCCGGGGTAAATATGAGCAGATGGAAGGTCATGGACATGGCCATAAAGGTTACAAGCGTCTGAAGTACATGGCTGAGGAGCTGGATCTGACCGATGCACAGCAGGACCAGATGAAACAACTGTTCCGGGATCAGCGCGATGCCATGATGGATCAGAAAGATAACTTTCACGACATGCGTGAAGCGATGCGCGATCTGGATGTAAGCGCAGCAGATTATGACCAGCAGGTTGCCAGTCTGATGACTCAGGCGGAACAGAATGCAGCCGCCATGGTAAAAATGCGGGCTGAGCAGAAGAAAGCGATGTTTGAACTGCTGACCCCGGAACAACAGTCCGAATTTCTCGAAATGAAGCGTTAATCTCAGTCCGGTGCAGCGGCAGATCAGGCTCCTGCCGCTCCCCCTTCGGGGGTAGTTCCCCACCCGGAGGATCGTGAGATAATTCTTTCACCGTCGCCTTAGAGCTTTTTATAGGTATAAGGCTTTTTCGCCCCACCTTCCCCAGGTGGGGCTTTTTTATATCCTGTCAGCGGCTGGCCCGTGCTTCCTGCTCCAGTAACTGCAGGTACCGGCGTTCCTCTTCCAGCTGGCGCTTGCGCTGTGGAATCTGGTCTTCATACTCATCAAGGCGGTCATCCAGCGTATCGATCTCACGCAGCAGGTTATAGCGCTGATTGCGATCCAGACCATCAGCCAACAGCTGATTCTCTTTATCAATAATATCCAGTCTGGCCTGGCGCCGATCTTCCCGAAGCTGTTCCAGTGCCCGCTCCTGAGCCGTCACCTCCAGCGCCTGTCGATAAACGCCGCGCCCGGCATCATAACCACTCTGAAAGTCGTATTTCAGATCACCATCACAGATAGGATTCAGGCCATCACCATTACGGCCAATAGAGTACCCCTTCTCCCAGGTGCAGAACTTACGCTTGCCCTGTTCATGGCCGACCAGATAATCATCCAGAATCGGAATAACACCATGCTCTGCGCAGGCCGAGCGGTGGTCATCAATACGCTGAGCGCCATGGCCCGCCGCCGCATCACTGAAGCCCAGCAGGTACCAGTCCGCCGCCAGACATTCGTCCCGGTCCAGGGTTGCGCAGCCACTGAGCAGCGCCACCAGCCCCAGCATAAAAACAGTTCTTATCCACATTACTTCCATCCCCCCATGTGATTTCAGGGCAGTGTAACGCGGTTTAACTGAATCGTGACCAAACGGCTCACTATTTTGTGCTTAATCTGATGAACTCAGGCATGCTCCAGATCGTCGACTTTAGCGGCGCAGATAAAGTCATTCTCAGACAATCCCTTAATGGCATGAGTAGTGAAGCTGACTTTGCAACGGTTATAACCCACTTCCAGATCCGGATGATGGTCTTCACGGTGCGCAATGAACGCCACCGCATTCACAAATGCCATGGTCTGGTAATAGTTACCAAACCGGAACGTGCGGCTGATAACCAGCTTTCCCTCTTCCACCTGCCACTCTTCCGCTAACTGGGCCAGCAAACCGACAATCTGCGCTTTTTGTAAAGCTTCAGTCTCACCGGTGCAGGGCAAACAGCGGGTATGTTTCATTTTACTCAGATCTAACATATTTCCCTCCTTACTCCACCTGCAGTCGATACCACTATATAATGCCTCCAGACAGAGTAGCTCAAGCCTGACTGTCTATCCTGTAAGACCATTAATTCTGGAAAACCGATCAATGAATCTGGATAAGTTAGATCTCGCCATCCTCAAGCAGCTTCAAGAAAATGCCCGCTTATCCAATAACGAGCTGGCAGAAAAGGTCGGCCTGTCAGCCTCTCCCTGCTGGCGCCGGGTAAAACGACTGGAAGAGAACGGTGTGATCCGTGGCTATGTTGCCCTGCTGGAGCCGGAATATACCGGCACCCCGATTCAGGCATACGCACATATCTCCCTGAGCGATCACCGTCCGGAGTCCATCGAAGAATTTGATCACTTTGTCGCCGGCTGTCCGGATATTCTGGAATGCTGTTCGCTGAGTGGCCAGTATGACTACCTGCTGAAAATTGTCAGCACCAGCATGGCCAGCTATGAGCACTTTATCAGCAGTCAGCTGCTGCATCTGCCGGGTGTGCAGTCGGTGAACACCAGCTTTGTGCTGGATCAGAAGAAATACACCACCGCACTGCCGCTGCCTGAACCCAGCTGAGCTGACTAAAATTAAGGATAATAATAAGAGAAGGAACGTCTATGCCTACCTATGATTACCGCTGTGAAGCTACTGGCGAAGTCTTTGAAGTCCGTCATCCGATGGCAATCAAGCTGCACACCTGGGGTGACCTGTGTGATATCAGTGGCGTGCTGCCCGGCGACACACCGCTGGACAGCCCTGTAACACGGGTTCTGACCACCGGCGGCGTCGTCAGTAAGAAAACCCTGAGAAATCCGGAAGCCCCACCCTGCATGACCGGTGGCGGTTGCCCCGGTAGTTGCTCAATGAAGTAAAAAGAGACAAACCCTCTGATGAAATATCCAGCCACTCTTCTGTTATCCGCACTGCTACTGAGCCCGGTTACCCAGGCGACAGAAACGGTTGCCAAAGTATCCCTCAAGCAGACCATGAAGCAGATGCGTCTGCATTATAAGGAAGCGTTAGATGCTACCGATGCAACGACGTTCAATGTTTCCGTTGCAGCAATGCAGCAGCAATTGAATATCGCTCGCCAGTATGACTTTTCGCCGGAACGCAAACAAACCTCGCTGGAAGGTCTGAACAAAGTTGCGCAGAAGCTGGAGAGCTTGGAGGCTGATAACAGTAATCTGGCCGATCAGCAGCAGCAATTATCCACTGTGGATAACCTGCGTAAGGAATACCATAAGAAGACCAAACCCGGCGTATTCGAGCTGGTCATGAACGCGATCAAAGAGAGCCTGGGCTTTAAATAGACGAGTCAGACGAAAAATGACTGGTAGCGCTTAGGAGTTATCGCCAGGCGTTTTTTAAAGTGCCTCTGAAAGTGCGCCTGATCAGCAAAGCCCAGATTGTTTGCAACATCACTGAGGCTGTCGCCCTGCTGTAGTAAACGCTTGGCACTGATAATGCGCTGGTCCAGCTGCCAGGCATGAGGCGACTGCCCATAAGCCTGCTTGAAGTGCCGGATCAGCTGATAACGGCTTAAACCGGTCTCCTCAACAAACCGTTCCAGCGGCAGGTTGCTGTCCAGCTGATCCATAATCAACTCACGTATCCGTGTAACCGCCACGCTATCACGTTTGGCAGACTGCTGTAGTCGCCGTTCCCGGCCGGCAAACATCACCTCCAGATAGTCGATCAACAGCGTTTCTGCGATGCCGGAATCGGCCCCCTGCAGGCTATCAAACAGATCACTGAAGCAACGATAACCGTACTCACTGAACTGATAGTGCTCGCTGAAAGGGATATAGTCCTGTGACGACTGGAATATCTCCGCCTGCAATTGTCCGAGCCAGAGGGTATCCACAAACAGCATCCGGTATGACCAGCGCTGTCGATCAGGATTACAGGAGTGGGAATCAGCCGGATTGATCATCACCGTTGTTCCCCGGCCAATCTGATGCGTACTGCTCAGGTTCTGGTAACGCGCCGCACCATTATCAATCACCCCGAACGAGAACTCATCATGGGAGTGAGTGCTGTAACAGGCGCTGGAATGATCCGCCAGACGCATCTCCACCTGCGGTAGCGCATCGCTACGGCGGAAGAAGCAATTGTCCTGAATCGTATCAGCCATTGTATGCACCCAGTGTTCTGGTAAAAGGTTATCAGAGAGCTCTCAGATACAGCTCAGACAGAGATAATCGATAACATGCTGACAACCAGCAACAACGCCATCACCCGGTTAAACATAACCTGTCGCCGGGTTGACGACAATAACCGCCGGATTATCTGTCCCAGTACCGCCCAGCATCCCACGCCCAGAAAACACATAGCAAAAGACACCACACAGAAGACGATCAGCAGCAAACCACTGGATTCCTGATGACTGACAAACAGAGAGATGCCCGACATCGACACCAGCCAGGCTTTTGGATTCAGCGTCTGACACAACACGCCACCCATAAATCCGGGAGGTGATTCATGCCGCTCTCCTTCAAGGCTCTGGGCCGGTGCTGTCGCAATTTTCCAGGCGATCCATAGCAGAAAAGCACCACCGGCTATCTGCATCAGCAGTGAGATCTGCGGCAACCAGTGCGCCATTTCATTCAGCATCAGGCCCGCCAGCAGTACGATCAGGGTATAACTGATCGTCGCTCCCAGCACATGGGGTAACGCTCCCCGGATACCGAAGCGGGCCCCCGCTCCGGTCGCAATCACATTCACAGGCCCCGGGGAGATAGCCCCGACCAGAGCAAATAACAGCATCGAAACAATCACAGTCAGCATAGCAACCTCAGTCTGAACCGCCTTCTGGCGATCTCTTATCATTCTGAGTGCAGCTTATTGACCCGGGTCTGCTCTGTATTGAACAAAATTGCGGGGCGGCCATACCCCCGAGTGACTGAAGTAAGCCTGACTGAGTCAGGGATCGCGGCTGACGATACGTCGTATCAGTTGATTTGCTCTATCCCAGTCGCGCGGTTGTTGAATCCGCTGGTCGGCCACCGGAATCAGACGATCTTTAACAATGTCAGCCACTTTAAAGGTAAACACATAGGAAGGTTCAGCGCCCATCCGCAGATCTGAGATCAGCAATTCCTGATTATCATTCGGCGCTATTTTCAGAAAGCCCTTACTGAACCACTGCAGTTGGCTGACCGGCCAGTGATCCTGAAGCTTATCCAGTAACTGCGGCTGATTCGTATAGGTTTCAAAACGGATATGACGGTCCGGATCGAACAGTGAGTAAAAGCCTTCCTTGTAGCCATCTTCCTGCATCACCAGTACCCGCCAGAGTACCGTATTAAACGGTCCGGCGGTGACCAGCACCTGTCCCTGTTCATTACGGCTGGCCAGATTCTCTTCGACAATGTCGGTGACGTAAGCCTGCGCCATAAGCCCCCAGCCCAGATACAGCGTACTTATCCACAAGCCGATCCTGTTGCTGCGCTGTCCCCAGCCAGCCTGTCGCGAAGCCAACGCCAGCATCACCCCAAGCAGCAGTGGCAGGGTATAAAGGGGATCGATGATAAATACACTGCCGGTGCCGACCGGCTCAATCGGTAATGGCCAGAACAGCTGAGTCCCATAGATGGTCATGCTGTCCAGCAGGGGGTGCGTGAACAACGCCAGCCAGACCAGCAGCAACCAGCGCCGCGACAGATGATGGTACTGACTATGAAACCGGTTTATCAGCCAGGCTAACAGCGGCGCCAGCAGAGTCAGAGTAAACAGTGAATGGCTGAAACTGCGATGGTAGGTAAAGTCAGCTACCGCACTGCCCATTGGAATAAATACATCCAGATCAGGAATGGTCGCGCAGACACCGCCCCAGAGTGCGGCCCGATAGCCAACTTTATGCCCCAACACCGCCTGACCAAGCGCCGCCCCCAGAGCTATCTGGGTAACTGAATCCATAACCACTCCAACCGTTCATACACAAAAAAAACCATGCTAGATAGCTGTTATCGTTTTTTCAAACAGCTTTACAAAACGTAACACTGGAACCGGCTGGCGAAGCCAGACCAGTCAGACCGCATTGCAGAGCAATGCTCGCTCGTGGCTAGACGGAATGCACAGCATTCCTTGATCGAAAAAGCAAAAAAGCGCCACAAGGCGCTTTTTAATACTGAGAGCGAATCAATGTAACTGTCTTACCCCTGATGAAATAAACCCGTTACATACTTTTCAGAAAAGAAGGTTCTTTCCAGCCACCCGCAAGTCACGTAGTGACGTTCCAGCAAGGCAGGCTTCGCCTGCCGGTCCCGCCACTCTCTTTTATTCTGTCCGTTCGAACATAAGATCCCAGACACCGTGACCCAGGCGCTCACCGCGTTTCTGGAACTTGGTCACCGGACGCCATTCCGGTTGCGGCGAGTACTTATTATCACCTGCAACGTTGTTGTAGCCTGGTGCTGCGCTCATCACTTCCATCATGTGTTCAGCGTAGTTTTCCCAGTCTGTTGCCATGTGGAACACACCACCGACTTTCAGCTTCTTGCGAATTGTTTCAGCAAACGCAGCCTGCACGATACGGCGCTTGTGGTGCTTCTTCTTGTGCCATGGATCAGGGAAGAACAGCTGCACGGTGCTCAGGCTGCCGTCAGGGATACACTGAGCCAGCACTTCAATGGCATCATCGCAGAACACGCGGATATTGCTCAGGCCTTCTTTTTCGGCGTTGCTCAGCAGGCGACCAACACCCGGACGGTGTACTTCGATACCGATGTAGTTTTTTTCTGGCTGATCCTTGGCCATCTCTACCAGGGAGTCACCCATACCGAAACCGATCTCCAGCACCACCGGAGCATCACGGCCAAACTCTTCGGCCAGATCCAGCATGCCACGCTCCAGCTCCAGACCCATTTCAGGCCAGACACCTTCCATCGCCTTCTGCTGACCTTCGGTCATGCGGCCAGCGCGTAGCACGAAGCTTTTTACGGTGCGCATATACTTCTTTTCTTCGGCCTGTTCCGGAGCCTGCTGTTCGATGTTGTTCTCTTCTGACATCAATCTGACCTGAATATACTCTTTGTAAACTAAAGCAGCCTGACCGGGTGATCAGGCTGCGGATATTATAGCCGCCAATGGCAGCATTGCGTGTGGTTAAATCACCAACGCTTACTTTGCGTGCTTATTTACCGACGATAGTCCCTGCCATCGGAGAAGACGCACTGGCGTACTTCTTACGCGGCATACGACCAGCCAGGAACGCTTCACGGCCGGCTTCAATCGCTTTCTTCATCGCAGAGGCCATCAGGATCGGGTTCTGTGCGCCGGCAATAGCAGAGTTCATCAGTACCGCTTCACAACCCATCTCCATCGCCACCGCCGCTTCAGACGCCGTACCGACACCGGCATCAACCAGTACCGGGACCTTGCAGTCTTCCATGATCACGTTGATGTTGTGTGGGTTCAGAATACCCAGACCGGAACCGATCATGGAACCCAGAGGCATAATAGATACACAGCCCAGATCTTCCAGCTCTTTCGCTACAATCGGGTCGTCGCTGGTGTACACCATTACTTTGAAGCCATCACGCACCAGTACATCTGCTGCTTTGATGGTTTCAACAACATTCGGATACAGGGTTTTCTGATCGCCCAGCACCTCCAGTTTCACCAGATCGTGACCGTCCATCAGTTCACGGGCCAGCTTACAGGTACGGATTGCATCGTCGGCATTAAAGCAGCCGGCAGTGTTCGGCAGAATGGTGTACTTGTCAGGCGAGATAACATCCAGCAGGTTCGGCTCATCCGGATTTTGACCGATATTGGTACGGCGTACCGCCACGGTGACGATCTCAGCACCGCTGGCCTCAATCGCCAGACGGGTTTCTTCCATATCTTTGTACTTGCCGGTGCCGATCAGCAGACGCGACTGAAAACTCTGACCAGCAATAACCAATGGATCGTTGTTCAACTCTGACATTTTAATTCTACCGTTGTAATTATCTTTGTATGACCCTGCTTTTATCAGCAGAGATTAACCGCCACCGATCGCGTGGACAATCTCAACCCGGTCACCATCCTTAAGCATGGTTTCTTCGTGTTGACTGCGCGGCACAATTTCCAGATTGTGCTCGACAGCGATACGGCGCTCGCCCAGCTCCATCTGCTCAATCAGGCCCGCAATCGTGCTGCCATCCTGAAGCTCCATCATGTCACCGTTAACCTGTATCTTCATTGAGTTCGATCCGATATAAGATTAGTTTTTAAGTCCGCTTTAACGCCGCCACTGCCAGACAACCCCAGCCGATCAGGAACAGTGTTCCACCGACCGGAGTCACGGCCCCCAGCCAGTGCTGACCATTCAGCGCCAACAGGTAAAGGCTACCGCAGAACAGCAACATACCCAGCAGAAATGCGCCGCCGCTCCAGCGCAGCAAAGCAGACGCCTGTTGTTTCAACAGCACAGCGACCAACAGCAACGCCAGGGTATGAAACATCTGGTACTGAATACCGGTCTGCAACACATCGTACAAACGCTCTGACAGCTGGCTTTTCAGCAGGTGAGAAGCAAAGGCTCCCAACGCGACGCAGATAAAGCCACTGATCGCAGCGGAAAACATCAGAAAACGTGCAGACATAGTGTATCCCTGATACCCGGAAGGCGCATATTCTAACAAAGCTAACGGTTGTCGATAAGCCATAAAAAAAGCCGCGCTTCCTGAGAAGGGCGGCTTGATCTTTCAAGCGTCAGATCAGGCTTCCAGCATCGCCGTTCTGATCTTCTTCATGGCATTTTTTTCCAACTGACGTATACGCTCAGCGGAGACCTGATACTGGGCAGCCAGCTCATGCAGGGTGGACTTCTGCTCACCCAGCCAGCGCTGCATCAGGATATCTTTACTGCGGTCATCCAGCTGATCCATCGCCAGCGCCAGACGCTGATTGGAATCGGCTTCCCAGTTGGCATCTTCCAACTGCTGTGCAGGATCCTGACTGTGATCTTCCAGGAAGTATGCCGGCGATTGGTAAGCGCGCTCATCATCGTCAGCAACCGGGGCGTCATACGCCATATCGGTGCTGCTCAGACGGCCTTCCATCTCACGTACAACCGCCTGATCAACGCCCAGGTCATCGGCCATCGCCTTAACCTCATCGTTGGTCAGCCAGCCCAGGTTCTTTTTCTTGCTGCGCAGGTTAAAGAACAGCTTACGCTGTGCCTTGGTAGTCGCCACTTTGACGATACGCCAGTTGCGCAGGATAAATTCGTGCATCTCGGCCTTGATCCAGTGCACCGCGAAGGACACCAGACGCACGCCCATGGTCGGATCAAAGCGTTTTACCGCCTTCATCAGACCGACGTTACCTTCCTGAATCAGGTCACCCTGAGACAGACCGTAACCGGAATAGGTTTTAGCCACATGCACCACAAAGCGCATGTGCGACATTACCAGCTGACGTGCAGCCTCAAGATCATTCTCGTAATACAGACGCTCTGCCAGCTCACGCTCTTCCTCGGCACTCAGTACCGGAATTGCGCTGACCTGACGTACATAAGCCTCCAGATTCTGACCCGGAGACAATGCTTCAACGACTTGCAGGCTTTTGCCCATTACACGACCTCAAACAGTTAATTCATCGGTATATCATAAGCAATCACTATGACATACCTGCGCCAGATAAGTTCCGGCTATATAACACAGAAAACATACCCGCTACTCTTACTATATTAGCGGACCGCTAAAGATAGCATAGAATTATCCACAGGCAAGCGCTCCACGCGACCTTTACGCAAATTTACAGAGGCTGGATGAAGCGAAACTGAATTTTCGGACTAATTCCGGACTGAAAAGCAGAATTACTTAGGCTGAATCGACTTCAGATGCCGCCCGACCGCTAGCCAGGCACCCGCCAGACCCAGCAGGATACTGAATAGAAGTAACAGAATTGTTTCAGAGAACCCCAGACCACTGAGTTCAAACTGAGCATCGTAAAGGGTGACCAGATGTTCAACGGGGCCGTCCAGCAACAGCAGGCTGATCTGAATCAGCAGCCACGCCAGTACGCCACCGGCCACGCCGAACCAGAAACCGTCATACAGAAACGGACGACGAACGTATGCATCGGTGGCTCCCACCAGCTTAGCGATAACGATCTCTTCTTTGCGGTTCTCAATGGTCAGACGGATGGTGTTACCCACCACCAGCAGTACCGCCAGCGCAAACAACGCAGCCAGCACCCAGACACCCCGCTGAGCCAGTTGAATATAGCCTTCCAGACGCTGTACCCAGGCCATATCCACCCGAGCCTCATTCACCAGAGGCAGGGTTTGCAGATCAGCCTGCAGTGAAGGTACAACCTCGGACGACAGGTCTCTCGGTAACACCATCACCACTGCGGGCAATGGATTACCATCGAGAAAATCGAACACCTCGGCAAATCCGGAACGCTCCTTAAATTCAAGCATGCCCTGAGTGGCGGTGATCAGTTCGGTAGCGGCGACATCGTCCCGCAGTAATAGCTCATGGCTGAGGGTTTCCGCCGCCTGTTCATCCACATCCAGCTTCAGATACAGCGCAATCCGCGGATCACCCTGCCAGTTCTGCGCCAGTACCTGCAGATTTTTCAGACCGGTATAGAGAGACCCCGGCAATGCCAGAGCAATCGCCAGAACGGCCAGTGTCATGATGGTGGTGAGGGGCTTACCCAGCAGGGATTCGTAGGACTGACGCGCAACATCGGTATGGTGACGCAGATAACTGCGGCCACGGTCGGCGACATTGAGCTTATGCTGCTCTGCACCGCGATGGACTTTAGCGTCTTTTTTAACCTTCGGTTCGACCCGGATCGCGCCCTTACGGCTTTTCGTGTTATCCATCGCTGATCAGCCTTCCCTGCTTCAGGGTCAGTACCCGATGACGCATACGGGCAATCAGCCCCAGATCGTGACTGGCAATCAGTACCGTAGTACCCACCTGATTAAACTGCTGGAACAGCCGCATAATCTCTTCCGACAGCTTCGGGTCGAGGTTACCGGTCGGCTCATCCGCCAATAGCAGTTCGGGCTTATGAACAATCGCCCGGGCGATTCCCACCCGCTGCTGCTCACCGCCGGACAACACTACAGGATTGAGTTTTTCTTTACTCAGCAAACCGACTTTATCCAGCGCAGCGCGGGCACGACGGGCGGCATCCGCCGGGTCATAACCGCAAATCCGCAGTGGTAGTGCAATATTCTCGAATACCGAGCGATCGAACAGTAACTGGTGGTTCTGGAATACCACGCCAATACGGCGACGGTGGTATGGAATTTCCCGGTCGGGAAGGGCTGCCAGATCCTGATCACCGACCAGAACCCGGCCATTGGAAGGCCGCTCCATCAGCATGATCAGCTTCATCAGGGTACTTTTACCAGCACCGGAATGACCGGTCAGAAACGCCATCTCGCCACGGCGCATATTGAACTCAACCTGGTTCAGCGCCTCGTAGCCATTTTCGTAACGCTTGGTGACATTGTTAAAGCTGATCACCGGCTGTCCCCTGAATTAATTCCTGACCGATCCTACTATACCCGATATCACTGGCCCCGATACTACGGGTTCTGTCCAACGCCTTACTGTCAGGCTCAGTCAAACAGTGCGGAGACAAACTCCTTCGCCTTGAACGGACGCAGGTCATCGACCTGCTCACCGACACCGATATAACGGATCGGCAGACCCAGCTGCTTGGCAATGGCGAAGATAATACCGCCTTTCGCAGTACCATCGAGCTTGGTAAGCGTAATACCGCTAACGCCGACCGCATCCTTGAACAGGGTTGCCTGGCTCATGGCGTTCTGGCCGGTACCGGCATCCAGTGTCAGCATCACTTCGTGCGGCGCACTCGGATCAAGCTTCTTCATTACCCGGACAACTTTTTCCAGTTCCTGCATCAGATTATCTTTGTTCTGCAGACGTCCGGCGGTATCAGCAATCACAACATCAACGTTCTTCGCCTGTGCGGATTGCAGCGCGTCATAAAGTACAGAGGCAGAATCGGCACCGGTGTGCTGTGCAACCACCGGAACATTGTTACGCTCACC
This sequence comes from Amphritea sp., assembly GCA_025800245.1. Classification (GTDB taxonomy): domain Bacteria; phylum Pseudomonadota; class Gammaproteobacteria; order Pseudomonadales; family Balneatricaceae; genus Amphritea. The sequence continues at coordinate 36,454 of JAOXSA010000005.1, forward strand.
CCATACCTGCAGCTGCTCAACGGCCGCCGCACGGAAGGTATCACCGGCGGCCAGCATCACTGACTTACCTTCGGCCTGGAACTTCTTCGCCATCTTACCGATGGTGGTGGTTTTACCCACGCCGTTCACACCCACCATCAGGATCACGTACGGGCCTTCAGAAGTATTGATATCCAGCGGCTGTTCCGCGTCATCCAGCAGTGCTGCCAGCTCCTCTTTCAGAGCTGCATAAAGCGCGTCTGCATCAGCCAGCTGTTTACGGCTGACCCGATCGGTCAGCTTGCTGATAATTTCAGTGGTCGCTTCAACCCCAACATCCGCCATCAGCAGGTGGGTTTCAATCTCTTCCAGCAGATCATCATCGATCTCTTTAGCGCCCAGAAACAGCGCACCCAGACCTTCGGTCAGATTCTCTTTCGTGCGACTCAGGCCAGCCTTTATACGGCCGAAGAAGCTTTTTTTCTTTTCCGGTTCTTTCTTTTCCGGTTCCGCTACAACAGCAACCTCTGGCTCAGCTTCTGGTTCAGGCTCGAAAACCGCTTCCGGCTCGACGACTTCCTCAACGGCAGGCTCTTCAAGGGCAGTATCCTCAGCGGCAGCCTCTTCAACTTCGGCCTCAACAACCTCAGGCTGCGTTTCCGCTTCGATAACCGGCTCTGGCTCTGGCTCTGGCTCAACCTCAGTCGCAGGGCTTTCTTCAGCTACTTCAACGGCGTCCGCTTCAGCGACCGGCTCCGCGACTGCAGTCTCTGCTACAACGGTTTCTGCCTGTTCTGCTGTATTAGCTGCAGCAGCCTCTTCAGTGACTTCCGGTTGTTCTGTTTCGACAACCTCAGTATTCAGCGCTTCATTCTGTTTTTCAGACTTGTCAGAACCAAAGATCGATTTCAGCTTTTTAAACATGATTTGCTACTGTTCAGTGAAAGGACCGGATATGAAAAAGCAGGTACACTCTGTTTCCTGCTGCGACGGTCCTGTATGTTTCTTTAAAGCGCAGTATCTTATCACAGTAATCCTTTGCAAGGGCATGGAAATAGATCCCTGAAAACAGGTTGATCTGAACCGGAAAAAACCGATGTCTGATACCAAACAACCGCTGTTTAACCGCACCTACCTGAAAGCCATTATCTGGATCATCGCGATCGCCGTTGTATTGCTCAATGCCGGCAGTCCGGGACCGGATTTCATCACCATCAAACGCAGTGAGCGGGCACCGGTATACGCGGTAAACGTCGACGACCGGGCCTATCTGCAGATTGATCTGATGTTCCGACTGGAGGCAGCGATCAACCAGGAGCAGGTACTGCTGCATCAACTGCTCCTGGAACAGGTGAATCAGCAACTGACCGGATTCACTGCGAGACCGGAAGCCGAACAGCTGCAGATCCGCCTGAAGAGCCGCCTTCTGGATGATAATCTGACGCTGCAGGTGGCAATCCCTGAACGTTTTTCTGATCAGCAGCAGGCCATCGCAGACCTGATCAGCGCGCTGCTGAGACAACTGCAGTCCGGGCCGGGCCGGGCTCTGGAACAGTCCTGGCGAACGCTCGAAGCGCGACAGTACATTCAGCAGAAATCTCAGGAACAGCAACTGCTGAAGGCGTTCACCGCGATCATTCAGCCACTGCAGAGCGTCCATCCACTGCAACGGTTTGACGATCTGTACCGCAGTCGAATCAGCGCCACGGGGCTGACAATCACTCTGCAAGGAGATGATGCCAGCCAGCTACTGACGGCAATCAGCCAGCAGTTACCGGACTACAGCAGTAGCGATCCCGCTCTACCTGCCAGTACGGAGCCTCAGTATATGGAGCTGGCTCCGCAGAGCAACGAGCCCTACTGGCTGACCGGCACAGCCATGGCCGGTCGTCAGAGCGATCGCTTCCCCACTGAGTTGCTGGCAGTTAAGGCTCTGGAGCAACTGCTGAAGCAGCGCGCCAGCAGCGACTACCGTTTAACCTGGAAAGCACTGGACAAGCGCGGCTATCTGGCTATTATCCTGCACGGCGACAACCTGCGTAGCGAAAACGCTCTGACCGGAGAATTTGACCGGCTTCGGAACGGCATCAGCGATGAACTGATTGATCAGACCCGCAAGCAGGTGCGTGAGCGGTTTGAAAAGCAGATGGAACAGCAGGAGAGTCAGTTGAATCAGCTGGCCAGTATCGCTTTTTATGATCTGCCGCTGGACTACCTGAGCCGGTTTGATCAGCTAATGGCTCAAACCGACAATGGCGAAGTACAGGCAGAGCTGCGCCGGCTACTGAACCTGAACCAGCTGCATCAGATCTATCAGCCGGCATACTGAACAGACACAAGTAAGGAAAACCTATGGCCCGTCGTCGTCCCCAACGCCCACCTCAGAAAGTTGCCTCCGGTAAGCAGCAGCTGCGTATTATCGGCGGTGAATGGCGTGGCCGGAAACTGAATTTCCCTGAAGCCGAAGGCCTGAGGCCAACCCCGGACCGGGTACGGGAGACACTGTTTAACTGGCTGGCAGCCTATGTACCGGGTGGCCGTTGCCTGGATCTGTTTACCGGCAGCGGAGCGCTGTCGTTTGAAGCGCTGTCGCGAGGCGCAATTCACGCCACCCTGATCGATAATTCACCGGCAGTGGTGCATCAGTTACGTCAGAACATTCAGGAGCTGAAAACCCAGCATGCTGAACTGATCAGTGGTTCGGCGCTGGAGTGGCTCAACAGCCGCAGCGAAGACCTGGAAACTCAGTATGACGTGGTATTCCTGGATCCGCCGTTCCGCAAAGATCTCGCTGAACAGTGCTGTCTGTTACTGGAACAGAAGAACCTGCTGGCCGCCAATGCCATGATCTATCTGGAAACCGAGCAGGAACTGAGTGATCCTCAGGTGCCCTCCAACTGGGAACTGTACCGCGAGAAAAAAGCCGGTCAGGTGATCTACCGGCTGTATCAGCGTCATAGTGACTGACATTTCGCGCAATCAGTCAGAACAAGCCACATGCAATCGGGCCTGGAAGGCCCTCGCTACAACGAGCCCCCGTGCCGATTGAGTTGCAGAGTCGGCACGAGGACGTGCCTGGCTACAGTATCAGCTAACCTCAGCGGGCTGGCAAAGCATCATCCAGATAGTAGCGGGAGTTCATCTTCTCCAGCTGTGACAGTTTCAGCCCGTCGTGCAGCACAAAATCCAGTGTAAAGCGTTGCCCTGGACGCAGTACGCCATCGAAATGGGATACATAGCGGTGCAGCTGACCACCGTTTTTATTCTGCGCCATGATGCCCATCACCACGCCTTTGAGCGGCAGATTACCGCTGTAACGCCACTGGGTCCGCCAGCGGGTTTCTGAGATCCTGCTCTGCTGTTCCAGTTTCAGAGTCTGCTCTACCGCTTTAACAAAGCGGGCCTGCTGTGACTGTCGACTGGCTTCCTGCTTAGCCTGCTGATGATCTACATAAGCGCCCAGCGCAGTACTCAGAATCGCCGCGACACCACCACCCTCTCCGGCAGTTTCCTTGTGACGGTTGTCCCGTTTCTGCCACAGGCTGTTGTTATCCAGCAGAGTCGCGTAATCCGGATTGATCTGGCCCGGGCGATAATACTGCTTCACCTTATCGGCGATCTGCTTATTCTCCCGTGCCCGTTCTGCATTCACCGGGTGATCATGAGCAAACAGACTCCGGGCGTTACCCTGCAGCCGGTACTGACGCTCCCAGATACCCGCACCGGCATAAGGATTATAGCCGGCCAGGGCACTGTAGAGGATGCCAATCCGATCCGCTTCCCGTTCCAGTTCATGGGTAAACGCCGCCTGATAACCTCTCTTGCGGGCAGCTTCCGATGCCAGCGCACTGAACTGTTGCTGAGTCTGGCGTTCACCCACATGATTAGCGACGGTATGAGCAATTTCATGCCCCACCACTGCCGCAACACCATCATCATCCAGCTGTTTCATCAGCCCCAGATGCACCACGATGTAAGTACCACCGGTGGTGAAAGCGTTGAATGAATCGCGGTCGATCAAAATCGGCTGCCAACGCTCCTGATTCAGATGACTGACCCGGTGTATCCGGTCGAATATTCTTACCAGACGCTGATACTGCTGCTTATCCAGTGCACCATTAATTCGTCGCCCCTGTTGCTGCTCTTTAGCCAGCATCTGCTCAACCGCCGCATTGCCCTGGCGAATCTGAGCACTGCGGTCAGCCGCACTCAGAGTCCGCTGCCCGGTCACCCGGTCGGTTTCGGAAATCGATTCAGCTACGTTGTAGAGCCCTTTATCCAGACTCTGTAACGTCTGGCAGCCACTGATTACAGAGGCGGCGGTAACCAGCAATAACGCGGTTAGTCCTTTGCGAAGGTTGATCACTGTATTCATACCATTAACCATTATTCTTATCTGGAATTAAAATAAATTTTCTTATAACTTAACCAGATCAATACATTCCATTATTGTATTTGTGAATATCGGGCATTTCAGCTAATATCGCGCACTTGAGGATTTGCTAATATTCATTCAAGCAGAGACACTGTGAACGAACGATGAACATTGCAGTTTACCCGGGCACATTCGACCCGATAACCAATGGTCATTCCGACCTTGTAGAGCGAGCCGCCAAGCTGTTTGATAAGGTTGTTGTCGCTATTGCAGCCAGCCCGAAAAAAGCACCACTGCTGCCGTTAGAGCAAAGGGTTGAGCTGGTTAAGGAAGTTACCTCGCATCTTGATAATGTTGAGGTAATCGGATTTGACTGCTTGCTTGCAGAGCTGCTGGACCAACAGGATGCCAATATTATCCTGCGGGGCCTCAGAGCAGTATCTGATTTCGAATTTGAGTTCCAGCTTGCGACCATGAACCGCAAACTGGCGCCGTCAGCAGAAAGTATTTTTCTGACTCCGGCCGATCATCTGGCATTTATCTCTTCCACCCTGATACGCGAAATCGCAAGTCTGGGCGGAGATATAGAACAATTTGTGCATCCGGCAGTGCACAAAGCACTGAAGAACCACTTCGGGCACTAAATAACTATTACGAGTGAGGTAGCCAACAATGGCATTAATTATCACAGATGAGTGTATTAACTGTGACGTATGCGAGCCGGAATGTCCGAACGAGGCGATTGCTCCGGGCGATGAGATCTATGAGATCGATCCTGCGAAGTGTACTGAATGTGTAGGCCACTACGACACACCACAGTGTGTTGAAGTATGTCCTGTAGACTGTATTCCAAAAGACCCTGATCACGAAGAAACCGAAGATCAACTGATGGATAAATACAAGCTGCTGACCGGTCAGTAAGCACGTCAGCCCGCTCTGCTACAGAGCCGACTGAATACCAGACAGAAAAAAGCAGGCCTTAAGCCTGCTTTTTTATTGCCTGATTTTTTTACCGGTTTCTCAGATCCGGATCTCCAGCTCATTAAGCTGAAAGCGCTGATCCAGCAGACGCCCGACCGCAGTACCGCCCTGGTCGAGGGTGCCCAGATGGTAGGCGTACTGCATATGCAGACAACGCACCTTATCCCAGTGCCGGATACCACCGATACCGTAGCTGTTATACAGATCCGTGAAGCCCAGCTCTTCAATACGCTGCCGGTCCTCTCCAGCCATATACTCCCAGCGTAACTTCACATAGCGCTGCTGGTCTTCCAGATGCTGTTCACGCAGTCCGGCATCCGTCTCAATCTCCTGCTCGATACGTTTTACCTCACCGCCGGTCTCAATCTCAGCAATCGCCTGATAAAGGTCTTTAGAACTGAGCCAGTACAGCGTCGGAAACGGCTGATTATCGACCAGAGAGCGCATCTGCAATACCGCTGGCACACCAGCACCGGTCTGCCAGGCGATGCCCACCAGGCCACGGGGCTTGCGGCCCAGTTGCTGCTCAATCAGTGCCAGCTGTTGTTCGGATGGCATACGGGATGCAGATTCAGTCACGTTTACTCCGGTTGTTTGTCAGTGCGTTGCGCAAGGGTTACTACCTCTTCCCCGGCAATCGGTACACGGGCGGGCATAATCAGCGCACAGTTATCAAATGGTGCAGCTATCAGCTGCTGATCATCGGTGGCGATCAGATCGCCTTTATTATACAGCTCAAAGCCCTGTACCTGCTCAGCAAAACGGAACTGATCCGTAGCAGCCTGCAGCACCCGATCGATCCGGTAATGCCCGGCGTGACTATCGGCTGCATAGCCCCAGTCTGGCAATTCCACCTGTGGCGATAGCATCCCGTGCAGATAGATAAACCGCAGGGCAGAGCTGATTGCCTGCTGCGTTGTGGCTCTGGCAAAGTGCTGACCGCATTCCGCCACCAGAGAAACGCCGGAGCGGGTATGACGTTCATGTTCAGAGATCATCAGGCCGGTATGGTAGCTGTCCAGATCGTAGATCAGATGCGGAAACGGATACTCCAGACGGTCGGCGAAACCTGGATTACGGCCACGGTCCGGATAGATCAGCATCGGTGCCACCGGATGGGTGGTGGAATGCAGATCCAGCAGACTGTCCGCCGAACGGATGTAAGGCAGCAGTTCCAGCGCCCGGTGACTTTCCTGGGTATCAGGTTGCTGCAGCCGCTGATCCAGCCACAACCGGTTCATATCTTCATCGATACAGCGGCTGGCAAAAGGGCGCTGGGGATCAAACTGCTGATACGCCTTCACATTGGCAAAGATCAGCGTCAGTGCCCCCCGCACCGGACGGATACCCTGTTCCAGAATGTGAATCAGGGCGTTAGCACCGCAGATCTCATTGCCATGAATCAGAGCGGTAATCACCAGTTCCGGCCCTGCTACGCCGGAATCCAGCCGGTGCACGTAATCCACAGCACAATTGCCCTGTCGATACGGACTGATATCCACCGGCAGCAGCTCTACCGGTGCATCACTGGCAGCAATTGAGAAACGACAGGGAGGTACTGTAGACATAAAAAGCTATGGTTAATTCGAGTTATACGCTGGCATACTGCTCATCACGGCCCAGCCAGCGCTGGATAATGGCATCGCTCAGCTGTGGATCGGCAGCAATTTCAGAGGCCACCTGCTTCACCCGGGTCAGCAGATCCGCATCCCGTTGCAGGTCAGCCACTTTGAATGACATCATGCCGGTCTGACGGGTCCCCAGCACTTCACCAGGACCACGCAATTCCAGATCTTTCTCAGCAATGCGAAAACCGTCGGTGGTTTCGCGCATCACACCGAGCCGTTCCCGGCCCTGATGGGAAAGCGGTGCATGATACATCAACAGGCAGAAACTCTCGACCGATCCCCGACCAACCCGGCCACGCAGCTGGTGCAGCTGCGCCAGACCCAGTCGCTCCGGGTTCTCAATAATCATCACACTGGCATTGGGGACATCCACACCCACCTCGATAACGGTGGTAGCAACCAGCAGATCAAGCTCGGCGGCTTTGTAAGAAGCCATGATCTCTGCCTTCTCAGCAGGTTTCATTCTTCCGTGTACCAAACCGATACGCAGCTCTGGCAGTGCCTCCCGCAGCTCTTCCGCGGTTACTTCAGCCGCCTGACACTGCAACGCTTCTGATTCCTCGATCAGGGTACAGACCCAGTACACCTGCCGCCCCTGCAGGCAGGCATCTCTTACCCGCTGTACCACATCAGCACGGCGCTGATCGGAGATCACCACGGTGTTCACCGGCGTCCGACCCGGCGGCAGTTCGTCGATGATCGAGCAATCCAGATCGGCATAAGCGCTCATAGTCAGCGTCCGTGGAATCGGCGTGGCGGTCATAATCAGCTGATGAGGGGAGCGGTGATCCTGACGACCTTTCTCCCGCAACGCCAGCCGCTGATGCACGCCAAAACGGTGCTGTTCATCCACCACCACTAAACCCAGATTGGCAAAACTGACATCATCCTGAAACAGCGCATGGGTACCAACGACGACCTGAGCGCTGCCATCACCAATCGCCTGCATCTGTTCTTGTCGCTTTTTACCCTTCAGCTTACCCGCCAGCCAGGCTACCTTCAGACCCAGCGGTTCCAGCCAGTTACTGAAGTTAATAAAGTGCTGCTCGGCCAGAATCTCTGTAGGCGCCATCACGGCCGCCTGAAAACCGCCCTCAACCGCCTGTAGCGCTGCCAGCGCAGCAACCACGGTTTTACCTGAACCCACGTCGCCTTGCACCAGACGCAGCATAGGGAAGGGCTGAGACAGATCCTGTGCAATCTCATTGCTGACCCGTTGCTGAGCACCGGTCAGCGGAAACGGCAGCTGTGCCAGAAATTGATCCCGATACTGACCGGTTGGCTGCATCAACGGTGCACCCTGTTCACGGGTCCGGTTGCGAAGTTTCAGCAACGACAGATGATGGGCCAGTAGTTCTTCAAAAGCGAGTCGGCGCTGAGCCGGATGGCGACCATCCAATAGCTGGTCCTGATCGGCATCCACCGGCGGCCGGTGCAGATAGCTGACCGCATCGTTCAACGGTGGCAGTTGCCAGCGCTGACGCATGTGTTCAGGAATCAGTTCGGTCAATGAGCCTGATTGCAGCTGTGCCAGTGCGGCGTCTGTCAGAGTCCGCAGACGATTCTGATTCAGTCCCTCTGTGGTAGGATAAACCGGCGTCAGCGACTCCTCTACCGGGGTGATCACCTCATCGTCGACCCGACGATATTCCGGATGATACATCTCCAGACCGCTGGCACCGGTACGCACCTCGCCGAAGCAACGAATCCGGGTACCGGCTTTAAGATTATTTTTCTGCGCCGCAGAGAAGTGAAAAAACCGCAGCGTGACGGTGCCGGTACCATCCTGTAACCGGCACACCATACTGCGGCGACGTCCCATCACAATATCGGCACCTTTCACCTCACCCTCAATCACGCCCTCATCACCGGGACGCAGCGAACCGATCGGCATAATCCGGGTACGGTTCTGGTAGCGCAGGGGCAGATGAAACAGCAGATCCTGCAGGGTGTGGATATCCAGCTTTTCCAGTTTAAGCTGCAGGGCGGCACCCACCCCTTTCAGCTCGGTAACCGGCAGTTGTGCCAGTGAGCGGGCGTTCATGGTCAGTGACTACGGTCCACAATCGGGCAACTGCTCAGAGCATCAATCAGCAGATCAATGGCCTGCGGTCGCGGGAAACTGGCGCGCCATGCCAGCGCCACAGTCCGGCTCGGTGCCGGCGATTTAAACGGCCGGGTGACGATCATATCGGATGAGTAGTGGCCACCGGTGGCTGACTGCGGAATCACACTGGAGCCCAGACCGGACGCTACCATCATGCGGATCGTTTCCAGTGAGCTACCTTCTGTCACAGTATGCTTATCCGACGCGGTACCGGTAATCGTCGGACAGGCTTCCAGTACCTGATCACGGAAACAGTGACCTTCACCCAGCAACAACAGATCCTGCTCATGCAGAGTCTGGCTGTCGATCTGATCTTTCTCCGACAGCGGATGCTCCTTCGGCAGCAGCATCATAAACTGTTCGTCATACAGGGGACGGGTGAGGATATCCGGCTCATCGAACGGCAGCGCAATAATAATCGCATCCAGCTCACCGTTGCGAATTTTAGGGCGCAGGTTTTCGGTAAAGTTCTCTTCAATATAGAGCGGCATCTTTGGCGCCCGCTGTTGCAGCTGCGGTACCAGATGGGGAAACAGGTAAGGGCCTATAGTGTAGATCGCACCCACCCGCAACGGGCTGGCCAGCTGATCCTTTCCTTCCTGGGCCAGATCCTTGATAGACTCAGCCTGCTCCAGCACAGTCTGTGCCTGACGCACCACTTTCTCGCCCACCGGCGTTACCCGTACGGCATGCTTACTGCGTTCAAACAGCGCGGTGCCCAGCTCATCCTCCAGTTTCTTAACCGCAATACTCAGGGTCGGCTGGCTGACAAAGCAGCGCTCAGCGGCACGCCCGAAATGTTGTTCCTGAGCTAAAGTAACGATGTATCGCAGCTCGGTAAGAGTCATGCAGCAGATTCCTTTGTTAAGATGCAGGTCTGTTTCACCAGAATAAGCGAGCACATTGTGAGCACTGAACATATTCTGATCGCCGGATGCGGTGATGTAGGCTGCCAGGCAGGTCTTAATCTGACAGCACAGGGTCATCGCGTGTATGGCCTTCGACGTAATATAAACCAGCTACCCGCCGGTATCCAAGGAATAGCGGCTGATCTGGGTCAGCCAGAGCAGTTACAGGCCTCCCTGAGCACATTGCAGCACAATATTGATGTGGTTGTGTACGCGGTCGCCGCCGGTGGCCGTACCGAACAGCAATACCGGGATGCTTACGTCATCGGTCTGCAGAATCTGCTACGGACTCTGCAGGCCCGCCAGATCAGACCACGCCTGCTGCTGTTTGTTTCCAGCACATCGGTATACGGGCAGAAGAATGATGAATGGATCGATGAACAGTCAGCCACAGAGCCAACCAGCTTCTCCGGGCAGATTATGCTGGAAGCGGAGCAGGCTGCTCTGAACAGTGGCCTGAACAGCTCAGTAGTGCGCTTCAGCGGCATCTATGGACCAGGTCGTAACTATATGCTCAATCAGGTACGTAACGGCACCGGTATTGCGCCGGAGCCACCCCGTTACAGCAACCGGATTCACCGGGACGACTGCGCCGGCGTGCTGCAGCACCTGATTACCCTGTCACGAAGCACCACGCTGGAGCCGATCTATCTGGCCAGTGACTGTGAACCAACGCTGCTGCATGAAGTGACCGACTGGCTGGCAGAGCAGACCGACAGCCAGATTACCGAACACAGCGCCCAGCGCTCGGCGGGCAGCAAACGCTGCAGCAATCTGCGTCTGATCGAAAGCGGATATGAGTTCAGGTATCCCGGATTCCGGGATGGCTACAATGCAATGCTGAAATGAGTCTGTAGTGAGGCACGCCCACCGAAGCACGCAACAGACCTATAAGATCAATATCGCCGCTGGAAGCGCCTCTCACAGTTTTTGAGCGCTGTAGCGAGGGCCTTCCAGGCCCGATAATGAAAAAGCCCGGAATTATCCGGGCTTTTGCTTACTTATCGATATGCGGATCACGCAACTGGGGATCAAGATCCACCGGGGTATTGGCGTGATGATAATACTGGTATCGGTTCAGGCGATACTCGATCAGACGGAACAGACCGATAATCAGCGCACTCAGCACCAGATACACGGCACCGGCGGCCATAAACATCTCCAGCGGCGTATACGTACGGGCGATGATAGTACGGGCCATGCCGGTCAGATCCAGCAGAGTGATGGTGCTGGCCAGGGCGCTGCCCTTAAGCATCAGAATCACCTCATTACCATAAGCAGGCAGGGCGATACCGAACGCCCGCGGCAGAATAATCCGGCGGATCTGCGTCGGTTTGGTCATGCCCACCGCTTCGGCGGCTTCCATCTCACCGGTCGGGATCGCCTGAATCGCACTACGGAACAGCTCAGCACTGTAAGCGGCGGTGTTCAGACTGAAGGCGATAATCGCGCACCAGTAGGGTTCTTTCAGAATCGGCCAAAGCACGGATTCACGAATGATCTCAAACTGTGAAGCACCGTAGTACACCAGAAAGATCTGCACCAGCAACGGTGTACCGCGGAAGAAATAGATATAGATAAATGGCAGGAACTGAATCCAGCGTTGCTTCGAAGCCCGCATCAGGGCGATCGGTACGGCCAGTGCCACACCCACCAGGCCGGAGATAACCACCAGCTCCAGCGTCAGCCAGGCACCGTCCAGCAAGCGCGGGAAATACTTCCAGATAACATCCCATTCCCAACTCATGAATGACGGCCTCTCGCTGCTGGATTACTGGCCCGCTCCATAAACATGGTAAACAGGGTGGCTGCTGCGGTGAGCAACAGATAGATCAGCGCCGCCGCCATGTAGAAGGTAAATGGCTCTTTGGTACTGCCGGTAGCAACCGCCGCCTGACGCATAATATCGTTCAGACCGACAACCGACACCAGCGCAGTATCTTTCAGAAGTACCTGAAACAGGTTACCCAGTCCCGGAATCGCCAGTCGCCAGACCTGCGGCAGTATAATCCGGAAGAAGGTGCGTGTCGGGCTCATACCAAAGGCATAGCCCGCTTCCCACTGGCCCTTGGGAATCTCCAGCATCGCCATCCGGAACACTTCAGTCGCATAGGCACCGAAAGCGATGGACAGAGCTGCGACACCAGCGATAAACGGACCGATTTCGATATATTCGTCGTAACCGAACCAGCTCGCCACCAGCATCACTATCTGGGAACCGCCAAAATAGATGGTCAGTACCAGCAGCAGCTCCGGGATACCCCGGACAAAAGTGGTGTATGCAGTCGCCAGTCCGCGGAATAACCGGTTATCGGACAGTTTTGCCGCCGCTCCCATCAGACCGAACACCAGGCCAACCACCAGACTGGCAAGCGCCAGCTGAATGGTTACCCAGGTACCGGAAAGCAGGAGGTGGCCAAAGCCTTGCAGATCCATGAAAAGAGCCTTTATACGGGCCGGTCAGACCGGCCCGATAATCTTAGTAGATAGAGAACGGGAAGTATTTCTCGTTGATCTCAGCGTATTTGCCGTTAGCAACAATCGCTTTGATCGCCGCGCTGAACTTGTCTTTCAGCGCATCGCCTTTACGTACAGCGATACCGATCTCATCGTTGATGTCGATGTCTTCGCCGTTGAAAGCAAAGCCTTTACCGTCATCAGTACGCAGCCAGTCGTAAGCAGGGAACTTGTCAGACAGCAGCACATCCAGACGGCCCGCTGCCAGATCCAGGTACGCGTTGTCCTGAGTATCGTACAGTTTCACGCTAACCACGTCAGACAGATTGTCTTCCAGATACTGACCGGCGATAGTCGCACGCTGAGCACCCACAGTCAGACCTTTCAGACCTTCTTTAGTGGTCTTGATCTCGCTGCCTTCAGGAGTCACGAATGCCAGTACGTTGGAGTAGTATTTCTCAGAGAAATCAACAACACGCAGACGCTCTTCGGTGATAGACATAGAAGCGATGATGGCATCGTACTTACGTGCACGCAGACCCGGAATGATACCGTCCCAGTCCTGAGCAACGATTTCACAGTCTGCTTTCATTTCTTCACACAGTGCGTTCGCGATCTCTACGTCGAAACCGATCAGTTCGCCATTGGAGTCAACCATGTTGAACGGTGCGTAAGCACCCTCAGTTGCGATACGGACCTTATCGCCAGCCGTTGCCGCCTGAGCGGTCATCAGGCTGCCTGCGATCAGTGTAGCGACGGCAAAGAGTTTACGGATTTTCATTAGTTGTTCCCTTTAACTGTTATTTTTCAGGGTCGAAACCTTAGTTGTGGCTGGCCATGAAGTCCTGCACACGCTTGGATTTCGGGTTATTAAACATCTGTTCCGGAGGTCCCATCTCTTCGATCTGCCCCTCGTGCAGGAAGACCACCTGACTCGACACATCACGGGCAAAACGCATCTCGTGGGTCACGATCAGCATGGTTCTGCCTTCATCTGCCAGTTCACGCATTACTGCCAGTACTTCATTCACCAGTTCAGGATCAAGCGCTGAGGTCGGCTCATCAAACAGCAGAACCTGAGGATCCATCGCCAGCGTACGGGCAATAGCAATACGTTGCTTCTGACCGCCGGAGAGGTTATCCGGGTAAGCGTTACGCTTATCCGCCAGACCGACTTTTTCCAGCAGTTCTTCAGCACGGGCAATGGCCTGTTCTTTGGGCTGTTTCAGCACATAGACAGGCGCTTCGATGATGTTTTCGAGGATGGTTTTATGGGGCCAGAGATTGAAACTCTGAAACACGAACCCGATGCGCGAACGCATCTGTTCAAGCTGCTTACGATTAGCCGCTACCAGGTTGCCATCTTTACCCGGCTTCAGTTGCAACTGTTCCTCGCCAACGACAATGTCGCCCTGACTTGGATTTTCCAGCAGATTAATACAACGAAGCAGAGTACTTTTTCCGGAACCACTGGAGCCCAGAATGGAGATGACATCACCGTCATTAGCAGTCAGGGAGACACCTTTAAGGACTTCCAGATCACCGTAGGACTTATGAATATCTTTCAGCTCAAGGGCTGTTTTGGCATTCGCCATGATAAGGCTTCCATCTCTTGTTCTTATTGGGCCACGGGTAGCAGCTAATAAATTTGAAGGATAGCAATCCCCACGTCAAGGGATAAGCAACAGGATCGTCTGTGGCTATCCTACGGCCGTTTCCTTTAAGAAACGGGCAGAAGGCCGGCAATTCTCCATAAAATTGCGCAATAAGCAATCAAAAAAATCAATACCGATCACTATATATACAGCAGTCCAATGAAGATAGATTAGCAGTTCCCAGAAACAAAAACGGCCCGGAGCAAAGCCGGGCCGTTTTTATTAATCGCTGAAATCAGCTGGCAAATTCACCCAGCAGAGCAGCCTGAGCACTGATCAGCTCTTCCCCTTCCTCTGGCTGATTCAGGGTATAGCTGCCATCGGAGTGCAGTTCCCAGCTGTGGCTGTTATCCGCCAGATACAGATCCAGATCCCGTTTAACCCGATCCGCCAGCTTGCCGGTCAGCGGGAAGCCGGTCTCAACCCGATTAAGCATATTGCGTTCCATCCAGTCGGCGCTGGCACAGAACACTTCCGGTTCACCTTTGTTGCCAAAGTAGTAGACCCGGGTGTGCTCAAGGAAGCGACCGACAATTGACCGTACTGTAATATTATCGGAAATACCTTCCAGTCCCGGACGCAGACGACACATACCCCGTACGATCAGTTCAATCTTCACGCCTTTCTGGGAGGCTTTATACAGCGCACGAATCAGCTGTGGCTCGGTCATGCCGTTAACTTTAACGACGATGTGACCGTCTTTACCGTGTTTCGCTTCCCGTTCAATCAGCTCGATCATCTTCGAGTGCAGGGTAAACGGCGCATTGTGCAGTTTCTTCAGACGCAGGATCTTACCCATACCGGTCAGCTGCTGGAAGATTTTATGCACATCTTCGCCCACATCCGCATCGCTGGTCATATAGCTGTAGTCGGTATACAGACGGGCGGTCCCGGAGTGGTAGTTACCGGTACCCAGATGCGCATAACGCACCAGTTTACCTTCTTCGCGGCGCACCACCAGCATCATCTTCGCGTGGGTTTTGCAGTCAACCACACCATAGACAACCAGCGCTCCGGCTTCCTGCAGGCGACTCGCCAGTTGCAGGTTACTCTCTTCATCAAAGCGGGCCCGCAGTTCAATAACCACGGTCACCTCTTTACCACTTCGCGCCGCTTCCACCAGCGCCGTGACGATGTCAGAGTTTACGCCGGTACGGTACAGAGTCTGTTTGATCGCCAGTACTTTCGGATCTTTTGCCGCTTTACGCAGCAGATCCACAACCGGAGAGAAAGACTGAAACGGGTGGTGCAGCAACTGATCTTTCACCCGCAGAATATCGAAGATATTACCCTGCTTATACTTACCGGACATACCCGGTGTATAAGGCTTCCAGCGCAGCTCTTTACGATCCACCAGATCCCGCAGTGCCATCATCCGGGTCAGGTTTACAGGTCCATCTACCCGGTATGTATGAGCCTCGTCGAGACTGAACTCCTGCAGCAGGAAGTTAATCAGGGCTTCCGGCGTACGCTGGTCCACCTCCAGACGCACCGCGCTACCGTATTTACGAGAGTGCAGCTCACCGCGCAGGGTGCGGGCCAGATCCTCGACCTCTTCAGAGTCGAAGGTCAGGTCGGCATTACGTGTAATACGGAACTGATAGCAACCCTCAACCTTCATTCCCGGAAACAGATCCGCGGCAAATTCATGGATAATCGACGACAGGAAGATCAGGTTGTCGCCGCCATCGCAGAGATTATCCGGCAGTCGAATCAGACGTGGCAGTGAACGCGGTGCAGGGATAATCGCCAGACCACTCTCACGACCGAAAGCATCTTTACCGTCCAGCTCAACAATAAAGTTAAGACTCTTGTTGATCAGACGCGGGAACGGGTGCGACGGGTCCAGACCGATCGGGCTGACAACCGGCAGCACCTTCTCTTCAAAATAGATCTGGATCCACTCTTTCTGTTCATCGGTCCAGTCACGACGACGCAGGAAATGAATATCTTCTTTTTCAAGTTCAGGGAAAATAATGTCATTGAGAATTTTATACTGACGCTCAACCTGAGCGTTACAGATCTCGCCGATACGGTTCATCACCGTTTGCGGGTGCAGGGCATCCGGCCCTACGGATTCGCGGCCATACTTCAGCTGACTCATGAGCTCCGCGACACGAATTTCGAAGAACTCATCCAGGTTACTGGAGAAGATCAGCAGGAACATCAGCCGTTCCAGCAGCGGATGGGACTCATCCAGTGCCTGCTCCAGTACCCGGATATTAAACTGCAGATGACTCAGTTCGCGGTTGATGTAGAGCTCCGGTGCTTTGAGGTCGACCGGGGTCTCCTCCACCGGTTCCGTTACAGCGATCGCTTCACGGCTCTCCACCAGCGCGATCGACGCTTCGTTCTGTTCGCTAATCTGTTCAGTCATCTTGCGTTATTCCTTCAAAAAAATGTGATCCGAAATCCCTGATCCCGAATCGTTTATTCGTTCATCAGCTGTGCTGCGCGCTTGGCAAAATACGTCAGAATGCCATCGCAGCCAGCACGCTTAATACAGGTCAGTGATTCCATCATCACGCTGCGCTCATCCAGCCAGCCATTCTGGAATGCCGCCATGTGCATGGCGTACTCACCACTCACCTGATACACAAAAGTCGGTACCTTCAGTTCATGCTTCACCCGGCGCACGATATCCAGATACGGCATGCCCGGTTTCACCATCACCATATCCGCGCCTTCAGCCAGATCCATCGCCACTTCATGCAGGGCTTCATCGCTGTTGGCAGGATCCATCTGGTAGTTAAACTTATTGCCCTTACCCAGGTTGCCCGCTGAACCTACTGCATCACGGAAAGGCCCGTAGTAAGCACTCGCATACTTGGCAGAATAAGCCATAATGCGGGTATTAACATGACCACTCACTTCCAGTTCTTCGCGGATACAACCGATACGGCCATCCATCATGTCACTCGGCGCCACGATATCAGCGCCAGCTTCGGCGTGAGACAGCGCCTGCTGTACCAGGGTATCCACGGTGCGGTCATTCAGGACATAACCGTTAGCATCAATAATGCCGTCCTGACCGTGAGTGGTGAACGGATCCAGCGCGACATCGGTAATCACACCCAGTTCCGGGCAGGCATCTTTCAGCGCTTTAACCGCACGTTGAGCCAGGCCATCCGGGTTAAAAGATTCTTCCGCCAGCTCAGATTTAGCGCTGGCCGGAGTGACCGGGAACAGTGCAACAGCAGGCACGCCCAGAGAAACCAGTTCTTTTGCTTCCTGCACCAGCAGATCAATGCTGACACGTTCAACACCCGGCATCGACGGTACCGCTTCACGCTCGTTTTCACCCTCAATCACAAACATAGGGTAGATCAGATCGTTCGGGGTCAGCACATGCTCACGCATCAGTCGGCGGGAAAAATCATCCGCGCGCATGCGGCGCATACGGGTTTCAGGGTAAAAACGCTGGCTATTGGTAAATGACACGGACAACTTCCTCCAGAAGCAGGTATTTGACTGCAAAACAATGACACCATTATGACAAAGGCCCCGCTTAACGACTATAAATAAACCGTTATACTTGCTCATATTGCCAACAATTATGTGGAGATTTCAGGATGAAAAAAGTTGCGGTGATCCTATCCGGCTGTGGCGTCTATGACGGTTCGGAAATTTATGAGTCAGTGCTTACCCTGCTGGCGATCGAAGAGGGTGGTGCCAGCTACCAGTGCATGGCACCGGATATCGATCAGCTCCATGTAATCAACCACCGTACCGGCGAGGTAATGCCCGAGCGCAGCCGAAATGTACTGACCGAGGCTGCCCGACTGGCCCGGGGCGAGATTATCGATCTCGCCGAGGCTGATCCGGCCGCTTATGACGCCCTGATTATCCCGGGCGGTTTCGGTGCCGCGAAGAATCTGTGTGATTTTGCTATCACTGGCGAAAACTGCGAAGTTAATCCGGACGTTGTCCGCTTCACCCAGGCCATGAACAAAGCGGGCAAACCGGTCGGTCTGATGTGTATCGCCCCGGCGATGACCCCCATCCTGTTTGGCGAGAAAGTCAGCTTCACAATCGGTAACGATCCTGAAACCGCTTCCACCATTGAAGCGATGGGTGGTAGCCATCAGAACTGTTGTGTCGATGAGATCATCACCGATACTGAAATGAAAGTGGTCACCACCCCGGCTTATATGCTGGCCGGTAGTATTACCGAAGCGGCCAGCGGTATCCGTAAGCTGGTTACTCAGGTGCTTGAGATGGCCTAGAGCTTATCTGTAAATATGTAGGGTGCATTAGCCAAAGCGTAATGCACCTTATATCCGATATCTTTGGTGCGTTATAACGAACCTACTTGCTGTAACAACGTATCCCACCAAACTTCAGACTGTATTCCCGTATATGTGTCGCACCTTTTCAAACATATATATTTCTTTAAAGCAGTTATGAAGCGCAAAAGCTTCAAACCAAAAGTCTCTTTGTGGTGTTTTTGGATTTAAGCCATGTACTTTCTCCATAATCACAAAGAAACACACAGAAAAGTACCATAGAACGTAATTTAAGTGATTCAGTGTCGACTTTGATGCGTTGTCAGCCTCTCCGAAAACACCAAAGGTTACATAGTCACTCTCTTCAGAAAAAGCCATAGCCCCCAGCATTACAGAGGTGTATGAATGATGTACAACATTTGAATACATCGCATAGCTTTCTTTACGACAACTTCTCATTGTTTCTAAAAGCTCATCATCCATTCCTACACCTTGCTCAATGTCATTAAGTAGTCTATTGAGTTGATATGACTTTAAGTTTTTTGACCAAAATTTACTTTCTGATTCTTCATCAGTTGTGACATAGCCAATCCAAAGTTCTCTATCATAAACAAGGGCTAAAATTAACCATGATAACTCAATTAGTAATCTCAGCTGAGAGCGAGCTTGAGCGTCTAAGCCTTTCTCAATCAATACCTGCACAGCTAAACCGTAATTGGTCAGGTGATTTAACATATGCGACAAAACCAGATTGGGATTAACTCCAGATGGAGATAACCAGTCATCAGGAAATAGTTCACTTGGATTATCTTTCGGATGTAAAGATAAAGACAGCAATCCAATAGACACTAGTCCTATACTCGAGATAGACAAAGCATCTTTCATATTATTTTTGACTATTTTTTCAGTATTCCTCGAATGATCTTCCACAAAATCAATGATCTCGCGTAAACCCTCCATATCCAAACTACTACCAGTAATTGGAATGTATATTTTGTTGAGTTTTTCCAAGACTGATCTTGCTATATTTCTATAAGCATCATTTTCAATAGCTTGCATAAAGTCTCCACTTAAGTGATTCCATATATGTGATTATGGACGCTGATGGCAGACACACAAAAAGCCTGAATCATCTTTTAGACCATAATCCCTTCCCACTAAAAATCCACGCGCTTGATAGCCATCAATTATTTACACCAAAAACACCATATATAGTGCCACTAAAAATACCAAGCACTACATATGGTATTGATAACCATCAAGCAGATGACTCATCAAGGTGCTAGAGATGACAACAGACAGTGCAACGGATCTGATCGCCCTGCCACAGCAACTCAGTAAACGTGACGGTTCCATCGTCAGCTTCGACAAACAACGGATACAACAGGCGCTGGTTCAGGCAGGCAATGCTTCCGGTGAATTTGACGAAGCTGAATCCCAGCTTCTGACCCATCAGGTGATCAAAGTGCTCAGCCACCGCCTGAGTAAGCAACCAGTCGCCGAAATTGAGCAGATGCAGGATATTGTTGAGCAGGTGCTGATCTCCGCCAACCATATCGCCACCTATCGCGCCTACGTGCTGTATCGGGAGCAGCACAGCAAACTACGGCAGGATAAACGTACCCTGGTGGATGTTTCCTCATCGATCAATGAATATCTGGATCGCTCCGACTGGCGGGTCAGCGCCAATGCCAATCAGGGCTATTCACTGGGCGGGCTGATTCTCAATACCTCCGGCAAGATGATCGCCAACTACTGGCTCAGCCATGTCTATCCACCGGAGATCGGCAATCTGCACCGGGAAGGCGATATCCATATTCACGATCTCGACATGCTGGCCGGTTACTGTGCTGGCTGGTCACTGCGCACACTCCTGAACGAAGGCCTGAACGGCATTCCCGGCCGCATCGAGGCAGCACCACCGAAACACCTTTCCTCCGCCATCGGCCAGATCGTTAATTTCCTCGGCACCCTGCAGAACGAATGGGCCGGTGCGCAGGCGTTCAGCTCGTTTGATACCTATCTGGCGCCTTATGTGCGCAAAGACAATATGAGCTATGAACAGGTGCGCCAGCAGATTCAGGAACTTATCTATAACCTCAATGTGCCGTCCCGCTGGGGCACCCAGACGCCATTCACTAACCTGACCTTCGACTGGGTCTGTCCGGAAGACCTGCAATCTCAGGTACCGGTGATCGCCGGTGAGGAACAACCCTTTACCTACGGTGAGTTGCAGGCGGAGATGGACCTGATCAACCGCGCCTATATCGAAGTAATGATGACAGGAGATGCCAAAGGCCGGGTATTCACCTTCCCGATTCCCACCTACAACATCACTGAAGACTTTATCTGGGATTCCGATAACGCCGACCGGCTGTTTGAGATGACCGCTAAATACGGTCTGCCCTACTTCCAGAACTTCCTCAACTCTGAGCTGAAACCGAATATGATCCGCTCTATGTGTTGCCGTTTGCAGCTGGATCTCAGAGAACTGCTGAAACGGGGTAACGGCCTGTTTGGCTCAGCAGAACAGACCGGCTCACTCGGCGTAGTTACGGTCAACTGCGCCCGACTGGGGCATCTGTATAAGGGTGATGAAGCGGCACTTTATCAGGCACTGGATGAACTACTGAATCAGGCCCGCAACAGTCTGGAGATTAAACGTAAGGTGATTCAGCGTCATCTGGATGCCGGACTGTTCCCTTACAGCAAACGCTATCTGGGTACCCTGCGCAATCACTTCTCCACCATCGGCGTGAACGGTATCAATGAGATGATCCGTAACTTCAGTGGCGACCGGGACGATATCACCACCGCAACCGGTAAAACCATGGCGCTGGCATTCCTGGATCATATCCGCGCCCGGATGCTGGAGTTCCAGGATCAGACCGGCAATATGTACAACCTCGAAGCCACGCCCGCCGAAGGCACCACCTACCGGTTCGCCAAGGAGGATCGCAAGCGCTACCCGGATATTATCCAGTGCGGTACCGCTGAGCAACCTTACTACACCAACTCTTCGCAGTTACCTGTTGGTCACACTGATGATCCGTTCACGGCGCTGGAAATGCAGGATGATCTGCAACGCAAATACACCGGCGGTACCGTTCTGCATCTGTATATGAACGAGCGCATCTCCGACACTGAAGCCTGCAAGAAGCTGGTTAAACGGTCACTGAGCCGTTTCCACCTGCCCTACATTACAGTCACTCCGACTTTCTCAATCTGTCCTCACCACGGCTATCTCAGCGGCGAACATGAGCTCTGCCCTCGCTGTGATGAAGAGCAGATAATCCGCCTGCAACAGACTGCCGAATCTCAGGAGAATAGCCATGTCTGATACTCAAACCCCAGCACTGAAAAACGAACAACGCACCCGCTGTGAAGTCTGGACCCGGGTGATGGGTTATCACCGCCCGGTCACATCATTCAATCCGGGTAAACAGTCGGAATATGCCGACCGTCAGTTCTTCACGGAAACCTCTCTCAATGCTGCCGACACAACCCATGTCTCCAACACCCAGCGCTGACAGTCTGCCCATCGCCGGAATCACCCCGCTAACCACGCTGGATTTCCCCGGCCAGCTGGCTGCGGTGGTGTTCCTGCAGGGTTGTCCCTGGCGCTGCGGCTATTGCCAGAACAGTTCGTTACTGCCTCGCTCCACCCCACCGGAATATCAGTGGCAGGAAATTAAAACCTGGCTGCGAAAACGGTTGGGCTTACTGGATGCGGTGGTTTTCAGTGGCGGCGAGTCGACTCTGCATCAGGGCTTAGCCCATGCCGTGATGCAGACACGGGAGATGGGCTTCAGGACCGGCTTACACAGCGCGGGCATCTACCCTGATCGTCTGAGAAACCTGCTGCCTGTACTCGACTGGGTTGGGCTGGATATCAAGGCACCGGAGGCCGATTACCCGGCGATCACCGGCGTTGAAGGTTCCGGCCACAAAGCCTGGCGGAGCGCAGCATATCTGGCCGGCAGCAACACTGCCCATGAAATTCGCACCACGGTTCATCCTGACCAACTGAATGAAGCCCAATTGATCGATATGGCCGACAGACTGGTGCAGCTGGGCATCCGTCACTTTGTTATCCAGCGGGCCACATTCGCACGCTGTATGGAGCCAGACCTGAAAACTTGTTCCAGCGCAAGGCTAAGCGATCAGCAGTTATCCACAATAGGCGCACGATTTCCTCATTTCAGCATCCGTGACGCCCTATGACCTCAATGCCTGTAATCGCTGTATCGAAGCACCCCGCTGTCGACTTTTCCCATCATATCCGCACGCTGGGGCAGGATCTGCTGCAGCGCTACGGCGAACGGGTGCATAAGATCGCCATCGACGCAGGGATGACCTGCCCAAACCGGGATGGCAGTATCGGTATCGGTGGTTGCAGCTTCTGCAACGTCGGTTCTTTCAGTCCTAACGGCCGCAAACCCAATGATCTGGCTCGTCAGATCGAGAGCGGGCGGCAGGTCCTGCGCAAGCGTACCGGTGCCCGCAAATACCTGGCCTACTTTCAGGCCTACACCAATACTTATGCCAGTTATCAGCAACTGCAACAACTCTACGATCAGGCTCTGAATGAACCGGATGTAATCGGTCTCGCTGTCGGTACCCGGCCGGATTGCGTCTCGGACGATGTCATAGAACTGCTGGCACAGTATCAGGCTCAGGGCCATGAAATCTGGCTGGAGCTGGGACTGCAGTCGGCATTTGATGAAACGCTGCAAAGGGTAAACCGGGGCCACGGTCTGGCAGAATATCAGCGCACAGTTGTAAAAGCCCGACAACGTGGGTTGAAGGTGTGCACCCATCTGATTCTGGGACTGCCCGGCGAAACTGATCGGCACTACAGGGAATCTCTGGCACGGGTGCTGGAGCTGGGCACCGATGGCCTGAAATTTCATCCGCTGCATGTGGTGAAAGGTACACAACTAGCCAGAGAGTGGCTGCGTGGTGATTATCAGCCACTGTCACGGGACAGCTATGTCAGAAACATCGTTGATCTGATTCAGCAGGCACCTGACGATATGATTTACCACCGCCTGACCGGTACCGCGTCACCCGACATTCTGCTGGCGCCGCAGTGGTGCTCAGAGAAATGGCGGGTGCTGAACAGTATCAGTCAGACGCTGAACGCCGCCGTAGCGGCCAGCCGTTGATACGTTCACCCTTGTGGCGACCGGACCATTGCATAAAGATCCGGAACAGCATTGGAATCAGGAACAGCGTCAGCACCGTGGAGAACGCCAGGCCGCTGACGATGGCGGTCGCCACCGGCCCCCAGATCAGTGAGTGACCACCCAAACCTGTCGCCAGTGAGAACAGCCCGGCGATGGTAGTCAGCGAGGTAATCAGAATCGGAATCACCCGGCGACGGGCTGCATAGAGGGTGGCATGCTTCACCGACATCCCTTTCTCTAATCGCTGGTTACCGGCCGAGATCAGCACAATTGCGGCATTCACCGCGATACCCGCCAGCGCCACTACACCGTACATAGTAAACAGGCTGAGTGGATTCTGGGTCAGCAACAGCCCCATCACCACCCCGGTAAAAGCCATCGGAATGGTCATCAGAATCATCAGCGGCTGAAAGTAACTGGCGAACTGAGTACCCAGAATCAGATACATCAGCCCGACACCGAACAGGAACAGAATACCGATGGAATCGAGGCTTTCCTGAATATCATCCAGCTCGCCGGAGAAATCCAGATCCAGATTGGGAAAGCGGCTCTGCAGTTCGCTGTTCCAGTGCTCCACCACCATGGCATTAGCAGCCACGGTATCGATGCTATCTGGCACCAGATCGGCCTCCACGGTGATCGCCCGGCGGAAATTGTAGTGACGGATATTACCCAGCGACTGCTTGCGCTCAAAGCTCACCAGATTGGCCAGCGGCACACTGCCACCACCCGGTAACGGCAGTTCAAAATCCAGTAGCTGATCAATATCGGTGTAATGCTGAGTCGCCGCCCGCACCCGTACTTCCAGTTTTTCGCCGTCATGCTGCATATCGGCAACCACCTCACCGTCCACCAGTAGCTGAGCGGTACGGATCACCTGCAGCGGATTCAGTCCGGCGCGGGTAATGGCATCGTAATCCGGCTTCATGGTCAGGGTCATCCGGCCGCCACCGGCATCATCGGTAATATCGGTGATCTCCGGCACACCAGCCATAAAGGCCTGCAAAGCATCGGCTGCGGCACGGATCTCAGCATACTCATCACCCCGTACCTTAATACTGATCGGCTTCGATACCGGCGGACCACCGGCCAGACGCAGGAAGGTAATATTCAATGGTCCGGGTAAGCCCAGCGCGTCTTCGCGCACCGCTGCCAACAGCTCATCCACCGAGCGGTTATCTTCTGTTTTCGGCTTCAGACCCACCAGTACCTGGCCGTATTGCTCACCGAATTGCGGCGCCGTTTCGGTAAACTGCTGGCCGGCATAACCCACTACTGCCCGGACATCCTCATCCCGCAGATGACGACGCACCAGCGTTTCCATCTGCTTCACCTTATTAAGCGTTTCATGCAGTGGCGTTTGCGGTGCCATTTCGATGTTTACATAGAACAGCCGTAGCGGATCGGAAGCAAAGAAGTCCATTTTTATCAGCCCGGCACCCAGCGCCCCCATCGCGCCGATAAACAGTGCTCCGATCAGACCAAAGGTCAGCACCGGACGGCGCATGGCCCGGATCAGTGCCCGCACATAGGTAATCTGAATCTTATGGGTCATACGCACCCGGAACCGCTGCATCCGCCCCGGATTATCGAATTTAACCCGCGCCACACTAACGTGTACCGGTAGCATCCAGAACGCCTCCACCAGCGAGATCGCCAGAGCAATGGTAACCACCATCGGGATCACCCGCATAAAGTCACCCAGTATACCGGGCAACAGCATCAGTGGCAGGAACGCCGCCATAGTGGTCAGCACCGCGCTGGTCACCGGTCGGCCGACCTCCTCAAGCGATGCCATGGTGGCATCGTAGATCGGCTGTCCGAGCTGCAAGCGGTGATAGATCGCTTCCACCACCACAACCGCATCATCCACCAACATACCCAGTACGATCACGACCCCCAGCAGTACTGTTACGTTGAGGGTTTCTCCCATCCCCCACAGCACCCAGAAAGTACCGGCAAGAATAAACGGAATACCAATCGCGGTCAGAAACGCGATATGCGCCCCCAGAAACAGCCAGGCCACCAACAGCACCAGCAACAGACCGATCAGGGCGTTGTTCTGCATCAGATCGATCGCTTCCCGGGTCGGAATGGTCTGATCATCCACCAGCACCAACTGGACCCCAGTCGCCTGTTGCAGCTGGTTACGCTGCTCCATGTAGTCTTTGACCCGCTCCACCAGCTCGATGGTATTGGCGTTAGCCTTCTTCATCACCGCCAGCACAATCGCCGGTTTACCATCAATCACGGCATCCTGTGTAGCTTTTTCACGGGTATGCAGAACATCTGCCACCCGGCTCAGAGGGATCTCTTCCCCCTGCAGACCCAGCAGCGGAATCTGTTTGATCTGATCCGGATCGGCACTGCGTCCCACCAGCCGCACCAGCCAGGACTGACCGCCGACATCGACACTGCCGGCCGAGATATCGCGGAACCAAAGACTCACAGTATCCGACAGGTCAGTGGGTGACAAAGACAGCGCCTGCAACGCTTCAGGATCAAAATTGACCTGCAATTCCGGATCATCCAGTCCTACCGGATCGACCCGGTCGATACCGGCCAGACGCTCCAGATCTTCTTCCACGTTGCGCGCCTGTACACGCAGGTTTTCATCATCATCCAACGCCGTCACCGCCAACGTCACGCTGGGGAAAGCATTAGCACTGGTGATTTCGAGAATCAGCGGATCAGTGGCATTGGCCGGCAACTCCTCTTCGGCGTTCTGAATCTCACGCCGCAGATCGTTGATACGTTTATCAAAACTGCGTTCATCAATATCGTCAAAACGGATCAGCAGGCTGGAGACCGACTCCCGGCTATTGGAGGAGGCAAACTTGATATCTGAGACATTGCGAATGGCATCTTCAAGGGGATCGGTTACCCGCTTTTCAATATCGTCCGCGCTGGCACCGGGCAACACAGTCGTGACCACTACCCAGTTGAAGTTGATCGTCGGATCCTGCTGCCGAGGCAGCAGATTGTAGGTGAGAAAACCGATCACCAGTACCAGTACAAAAGTCAGATTGGCCAGCACATGATTGTTAAACAGTCGGGTCAGCATCCTGCATCAGCCTCTATGATGGATCATCCTGGACAGTAACCGGCTCACCGGATACCGCACCGTAGTGGCCTTCCACAATGACCAGAGTATCGGCGGGCAGATCGACTTTTGCAGCCTGCCCTTCAATAGCATCAGGCAACATCATGAATTCAGCTGTGCCATCCCGGTAAAGCATCACACCGAGCTTACCTTCACGGGATACGATATAGCGCACCGGTAAACGGCCTCCCGCCTCTTGCCACACTAACCGACCGCTGCTACCTGCAATGGCAGATTCTTCAGTAAAGCTCAGACGTATCTGCTGGGTACGGGAGCGCTGATCGGCATAGGGTACCAGCGCCCGGAATTGCAGCGGATACTGCCGATTGAAATACTGATAATGGATGGCCTGCGCCTGTTGCAGACTGGCGGCCTGCTGTGCGGTCAGGGCAGCACTAACCTCACTCTGATCACTGCCCAGCAGTTTCAACAACGGAGTTCCCGGCGTGACCAGATTACCCTGGCTGACGGACCGCTCAGTCACTACACCGGCAAACGGTGCTGTCACGCTGCAGCGGGACTGGGCCAGCTCTGCTTCACTGATACCTGCCCGTGCACCCGCCGATTGCGCCTGTAAGCTATCCAACTCAGCCCGGCGCTGATCCCTCAGTTCTTTCGAAGCGCTGTTCTGTTTAACCAGTCTTTCCGCCCGGTTCAGTTGCTGTCGGGCCAGCCGGATCTGCGCCTGCAGAGAACCCAGACTACTCTGCGCCCGCTGAGCGGCCAGATCGTAATCACGACAGTCGAGCATGACCAACGGCTGATCCGCAGTCACCTGGTCTCCGACCCGTACCAGAATTTCAGTTACCCGCGCTGAAAGCTGTGCGCTGATCTGCGCATGATCCTCATTGATCACCTGAGCCGGTGCACTCATCGGTGTTTTAACCAGTAACTCATGCAGCGGATGCACCACCACGCTGGTGGCAGCCGACAGATAAGCACAAAAGCATGTACATAACGCAGCAACAAAATACTTCATAACCATCCCTGACCCGATACTCATCGGTCTAATACATCGAGTGACGATACAATAACCCATCAACAGCCTTTATGTCTTTTGATCTGCATCCCGTATTCATTCCAACGTTTCTTTAACGCTATGATAAAGGCTTTTGGAAACCGGGTATGAAACTCGCAGAATGTTGTCGCCAGTATCTCACCGCATGCAAACACACTAAACGCCTTTCTCTCCATACCCTCAGAGCCTACGAAAGGGACCTGGAACACCTCAGTCAGTTTCTTAAACCCGAAACTAAGATCAGCCAGATTGATAAAAAAACGCTCAAATCCCTTATATACTGGCTCAATCAGGGCGAACTGAGTCAATCAAGCATCAAACGCCGATTAGCCTGCCTCAAAGCAATGTTTCGCTGGCTAGAACTGGAAGACCTGCTTGAAACCAACCCCTTCCATAAACTGGAAGTTAAGGTAAAACTCCCTCACCGGCTCCCCAGAAACATCCCCCGGCAAGAGCTGGCTAATCTACTCAGATGTGCAAAGCTCAATGCCGGACTACCATTCAAAAAACGTTATAGCCAGCCGTTAATCCTGAGAACCATCCAGCGTAAAAATCAACTTAACGCCTTAACGGCGCTTGTCGCTCTGGAACTGATGATCGCCACAGGTATACGTGTAGGGGAACTGGTTTCCATTGAACTTGAACAAATATTCTGGAGCGAGGGGAAAATACGCATCCTCGGCAAAGGGCACCATGAACGCTATGTATTTATGCCTGATCGCGAGCTTATATCACTGGTTAAGAGCTACCAGCAGCTTCGCAAGCTAAGCCATCCCAATCACTCAACGCTACTGGTAAATAGCCGCGGCACACCCGCCAGCACTCAATTTATCCGCAAGCTGATCAGTCAACTAGCCGAAAACAGCAACCTCAATCGCCATGTCACACCACACATGTTCCGCCACTCCGCCGCCTGCGAGCTGCTGGAGTCAGGAGTAGATATCCGCTTTGTTCAGCGCCTGCTAGGCCACTACAGCATCTCAACTACAGAGCTATACACACACGTCACCGATAATGTTCTTCAGGAGCAGATTACCAAAGCCAATGTCAGGGGAGGATTGGGGTAATTTGGAGTGATAACTAGGAATTATGAACACTTCGGATGGGTTGGAGTTTGTTAATCGTGGTAATGAACTCCGTTTTTTGGCGGTCAGCCTTTCTGAAACGGACTATGAGCCAGCTCTGATAGTGATTAGATCTCCTTCAGGCTTCGGCAAGTCTTCATTAACAGATCAACTAAAGAGCATTGGCTCTCTCCCAGGCGATACATTTTGTATAGTTGACCCTAGTATTCGTGGGCGAGCAGGTTCTGTATCCTTATATGATGGTTTCTTTTTGCAGAGAGTCGCCGAGTCAATAGACAGTCTGGCGTCATCAGCTCAAGTCAATTGGCCTACTTTGTCTGATTTTCTCAAAGAAAGGAAAAGGCAGTCACTTGCGACAAAAAAACCAAGCGATATTGTTTCTGAACTGCCAAGCCTAAAACACGCATACAAAACAATTTATGATTATGCATCCAGAGCATTCGCTTTTGGCCGCTATGCACCGGAGAAATTGTTAGTAAGTGATGAATCCGATGCTATAGCTATTTGCTATGCCTACGTAGAACACTTGCTTGAAGCTTATTCGTTGACAGTTGTAATAAGGGAAGCACAACATATTGACCTGCACAGCTTAAGAGCCTTGTTGCTTTGGTCGGAGAGTCACCCTGGTCCTAATTTAATAATTGAATACACTACTGAAGACGGAAATTTTGAGTCCGAGCACCAAAAAATAATTCTTCGTTCCGCAGCAAATCGAAATCAAATTAAAATATTAGACTTAGTTCAGCTAAGTGAAGACCACCTGGAGTATTTGCTTCGAAGCAATGTCCATAAAGATTTCCATCTCACATCAGACTACTATTTATCTTGGGATGGAAACCTTCGTTCAATTATCGAATTGAAGTTTCAGGTGGGGATAGGTCATTCCTTAGTTGATGGGTCGAAAGTTGGTAGAACACTGACAAATCTTACGGATACTATTATTGAGCATGTCTCGACCCTTAGTCCTCTTGAAAAAATAATTGTCGCTGTTGTTTCGGCGCACATCGAATCAATTAATTTATCTACAGTTGTTGCTGTGATATATCGTATAAATCCACAAGAAAGTCAGTCATCAATATCAAAAGCCATTTCGTCGCTGGAGGGCGACCATTCATTTCTAGTACGAACCGCAAGGGGAATCAGTATTCGCAATGACACTGTTTCCAACTCTCTGAATCAGTCAGTTTCGATGAAAGGGCTGATCGCTCTCTCGGAAAAGGCGTTGAAGGAACACTATGCGGATATATTGAATGGAAGTATTGGAGCTAATGGATTTTTTGAAGCAGTTCGCTTGTATTTTCGGCTATGTGCTCAGACAAAAGATGTCCAGGGACTTGTCTGGTCAGTTGAACGTCTGTCTCTAGATATAAAATCGACGCAAGATCAATCAATATACATTGATGTCATTGCCTCAGCTATAGAGGCAGATCCAGAACTCTACAGAGTCAACCACGAAGAATTACTGACATGGAGTGCAGAATTGGCATATTCTGCAAGCGATTGGTATAGGGCCACCAATTTACTGTCTCTTAAAAGTGAAAAAACACCTTACTTAGACTTGATGTATGCATGTGCGTTGCAGGAAATTGGACGGCACCAGGAGGCTCTGGATATTGTGGAGGGAGCAGGAAATCCAACCCAGAATACTGGAATCAGTATCGCAAAGTGCCTGATAGAGGTCATGATTATCGGATGCCAAGGACGTTATGATGACGCGCGCATCATTCTAAGGAATCTAGTTACCAAAGAAGAATATTCTTCCAGCCCTCTTATTGGTTATGCTTATAGATTCTTTGAAATAGTTGATGGTTTGGAGCCAAGTATTGAAGCCTTAAAGAAAAGCGTTATCTGGTTTGAAAAGCATGGTTTAGAAAAATCGAAAGCCTATTCACAATTAGCATTAGCGATGCTGCTGGCTCGTTCGGGTGAACTTTCACAAGCTCAAGAAATGATTGACATTGCTGTGATCTCACTTTCCGGCGAAGTCATAGATCAACATATAATTCTCAATAATACAGGTGCGGTAGAACTATTAAAGGACCGTCCGGATTTTTCAATCTGCTGTGAGTTATTTACTAGCGCACTCAAGTTTGCCTGCGATGACTTTTCCGAGTTAACTATTCTGGTTAATCTTAGCCTTTCTTATCTGGGTAGTGGAAACTTGGAAGAAGCTGAACGTCACGCTGAAAAATGTCTGCTTATTCTTGAAGATCATGATTTTGTAGATACCAACATATACTGGCCGGTATGTTTCAACGCTTCTCTAGTGTTCTCAGAATCTGGGAATATGGAAAGATCAAGAGAAGTACGAAAAATACCTGTCGACAAATTTGGGTTTAGAACTGATGACTCGGCATACTGGAAATACCGATTCGACGTTACGAGTGATATTCCCGAAAGTCACCGTTTCCTGAGTACCAAAGATTGGCATCCAGTCTATCTTAGTCATTGGTTAATTGACCTTGAAGGGCTTAGTCTTTTGAAATCAATATCTCGTTAATGACCTTTTCATAGGACCAGCCTTTTTCGGTAAACGCCATTGCAAACTGGCCTTTTTTGTTGATCCAAGCGTCTGGCGTTATTTCTAAAAAGTAGAACTTTCCATCTAAATGACGACCGTCGACTCGACAGTAACCAAAATTTCCAAATGACACCATAAATTTATTAATTTTTCCTAAGTCTTCGGGACTCAATTCAGCATCAATGTTTCGGACAGTTCTTCCACGTGTTGGATTCGATTTCTCTTCAGCGTCGAATAATTTATCTTGAAAGAAATCCGGTTGATCTTCAATGACTATTTCTGAATAGGCCGAATGGATCTCGCCGTTAGATTCAATTACAGACAATGCCACCTCACGGCCTGGAATGAATTGCTCAACAATAACAGGCTGATCTAGCGATTCTATAAGTTTTTCTGCGAGCAAGGCGGCTTGCTCAGAGTTGTATATCAAATTTGATTGCGTTATGCCGATAGAGCTGCCTTCCATCAATGGCTTTACTACACAGGGAAAATCGAAATCCTCGAGGCAGCTTACGTCTTCAATACGTCGAATTATCCTCCATTCAGGTGTTTCGAGACCGAAATCAAGGGCTAGGCGTTTTGAAACTTCCTTGTCTTGAGCAACGACTCTTCCGTACACATCAGGACCAACATATTTCAGTCCAAATGTCTCACAAACTGCCGGGACTAAAGCCATTCTATTTCGAGAGGATTCCCCTCCATAAATAGACAAAACAAGGTCATTTTTGTGCTTCGAAGCATTTTTCCCAAGTTCATCCGGCGACTGATAGTGAACAACATTTCTTCCCAATTTTTGAATTGCCTGGATAAGCTGGTTGACAGTTTCTGGTTCCGATTTCTCAAGATCCCTCCGTGAATCCAGTTTCTGCGTGCAATTACTATCAAAAATGTCTGCAATTAGAACAATATTTTGGACAGTGAGAGAAAGAGATTTATTATCCATAATTCCTAGTTATCACTATTTTTATCTGAAAAAATAACGAGCAACGACAACATCTTAGGAAAGGAAATAAGCGAGGCTTTACTGCATCCTGCTAAGCGTAACTCCTGTAAGTAGTACATCAGGTTATAGCTTGGTTATCCCTGTAAGATCAACCCCTTAAGATACAAAAAAGCCCCGCTGTGCGAGGCTTTAGAAGATTGTGTGCCTAGGGCTATTAGAGACGCACCTCAATACCACGCTCTTTCATATACTGCTTGGCTTCCGGAATGGAGTACTCATTGAAGTGGAAGATTGATGCCGCCAATACCGCATCGGCCTTACCTTCAATACAGCCTTCCACCAGATGGTCCAGATTACCAACACCACCGGAAGCGATTACAGGTACGTTCACCGCTTCACTGATGGCACGGGTCACGCCCAGATCGTAACCGTTCTTCACACCGTCCTGATCCATAGAGGTCAGCAGGATCTCACCGGCACCGTAGTCGACCATCTTCTTCGCCCACTCAACCGCATCGATACCGGTTGGTTTACGGCCACCGTGAGTAAAGATCTCCCACTTATCTTCTTCACCTTCCCCGGATACCTTCTTGGCATCAATCGCTACCACAATGCATTGTGAACCGAAGCGTTCAGCGGCTTCGCGGACAAACTCCGGATTGAACACCGCAGCACTGTTGATGGATACCTTATCGGCACCGGCATTAAGCATGGTACGGATATCATCACAGGTACGGATACCGCCACCCACTGTCAGCGGGATAAACACCTGAGACGCCATACGTTCAACGGTATGCACCATGGTATCGCGGCCTTCATGGGTCGCGGTGATATCCAGGAAGGTGATCTCGTCTGCGCCTTCTTCGTCGTAGCGCTTAGCCACTTCAACCGGGTCTCCGGCGTCACGGATATCAACAAACTGAACCCCTTTTACAACCCGACCGTTTTCAACGTCGAGGCAGGGGATAATGCGTTTAGCCAACGCCATAACTTTACCTATTCTTTCTTTGATGACTGCTCAGGGTTAGACAATATTCACTTGGAACTATTCGTTCAGAATTTGCCATCCCAGTGCAGGAAGTTATTCAACAGCTGCAAGCCGACCGTGTGGCTCTTCTCCGGGTGGAACTGAGTCGCAAAGACATTATCCCGCGCCAGCGCCACATCGAAATCAACACCGTAGTGACAGTTACCGGCCACCAGTGCTTTCTCTGCTGCATCAACGTAATAGCTGTGGACAAAGTAGAAACGGCTGCCATCGGCAATGCCTTCCCAAAGGGGATGATCCAGACTCTGGCGCACCTCGTTCCAGCCCATGTGCGGTACTTTCAGGCGCTCACCGTTGGTTTCGATCAGCTCATCGCCCTGCTCGTTACAAAAGTAGCGCACTTCACCGTCAAAATGACCCAGACAGTCAACGCCACCGTTTTCCTGAGAGTGCTGCATCAGCGCCTGATAGCCCACACAGATACCCAGAAACGGCTTACCGGAAGCGATCGCATCGGCTACTTCCTGATCCACGCCGAGTCGGCGGATCTCCGCCATACAGTCGCGAATCGCGCCGACACCCGGCAGCAACACGCGATCAGCATCGCTGACTTTCTGAGGATCAGCCGTCACCATGACTTCAACGTTGGGTGCAACGTGCTCCAGCGCTTTGGCAACCGAATGCAGGTTGCCCATACCGTAATCAATTACCGCGATACTGCTCATTTACAGCGTACCCTTGGTGGATGGCATCTGATCAGCAGCACGCTGATCGACGGTCAGCGCGTGACGTACCGCACGACCGAACGCTTTAAAGATCGTTTCCGCCTGGTGGTGCGCATTGAAGCCTTTCAGGTTATCAATGTGCAGCGTCACACCGGCGTGGTTTACAAAGCCCTGGAAAAACTCCCAGAACAGCTGAGTATCGAAGCGGCCGATATTGGCGCGGGTAAACTCGACATTCATATCCAGACCCGGACGGCCGGAGAAGTCGATCACCACGCGGGACAGCGCTTCATCCAGCGGGCAGTATGCGTGACCGTAACGCAGGATACCTTTCTTATCGCCTACCGCCTGTGCAAACGCCTGACCCAGAGTGATACCGATATCCTCCACGGTGTGGTGATCATCAATATGGTTGTCTCCCTTGGCGTTGATATCCAGATCGATCAGGCCATGGCGGGCGATCTGATCCAGCATGTGCTCCAGAAATGGCACGCCGGTATCGACGTTCAACTTGCCGGTACCGTCCAGATTCACGGATACAGTGATCTGGGTTTCCAGCGTGTTACGGGTGACGGTGGCTTTACGCTCAGCCATGATGCTCTCCGTGGTATTAGCAGCCTTGGCAAAGAATGTCCTGCAGAGATTGTGGCTTACAGAACCTATTCACAGACTGTCGGGTTATTAGTCATCAGAAAACGGCCATTATACAACCAATATGCGGCGATTGCTTGTATGATCAACCCATTGAAAAGTCGCTATTAATCATCTGTTAATGGTTGGTCGGCAGAATCAATCTGCTACTATTCAGCTATCTCTGTTTTGCTTATCCATGGTCCAAGGAGGCGTCATGAAAGCTCTGTTAAAAATTGTCGGCGGATTAGTTCTGCTGCTGGTTGTTGTGGTCGCCGCTGGCGGGGTACTGCTGGGGATGTTTTTTGATCCCAATGAGTACAAGCCGGAAATCAGGAAGCTGGCGCTGGAGCAGGCGGGTATCGAACTGAATATCAACGGCGATCTGGGCTGGTCGGTATTCCCATGGCTGGGTATCGAGATCAACCAGATCAGCGTTAACTATCCGGACCAGCCGCAGCTAGCAGAGCTGAATCAGGCCCAGGTCTCGGTAGAGCTGCCTGCGCTACTGTCGGGCAATATCAAAATGAGCAGCATCGTGCTCGACGGTCTGACTCTGAATCTGGTGAAAACCAAAGCCGGTGACACCAACTGGGCAGTATCCGGTGGCACTGCCAGTAACGAGAGCGGTGCAGCGCAGGACAGCGGTTCAGCAGACAACACACCTTCGACCGCTGAAGCCAGTGGCGGTGCAGCCCTGGCTCTGGATATCGAAAGTATCGCCATCACCAACGGTAACATCAGTTATGTCGATGAGAGTACCGGCAGTGAGGTAAAACTGAACGACTTCACCATGACCTCCGGTAAAGTGGTGACCGGCGCGTACTTCCCGGCAGAACTGAGCTTCAGCGCAGTACAGTCGCAGAACGGCGAACAGCAAATCAGTGTTGCAACACAGATGAAAGCGGAATTTTTTCTGGACCTGGAACAGCAGATCGTCAATATCCGTGGTCTGAGCAGTGAGCTGGATCTGGCCGGTAAGCCGTTTAACGGTAAAACCGTCAAAGTTGCTCTGAATGGCGATGTCGAAAGCAATCTTGGTAACCAGACCGCCAGTATCAATAACCTGAAACTGAGCGCTGCTAACCTGAATGCCAGCGGTAACGTAAATGTTGCTGACTTCAGCAAGCCAACCATCACCGGTCAGCTGGATGTTGCAACGTTCAGTCTGCAGGAGCTGCTTGCAGCGCTGGGCCAGGCGATGATTCCGACCACCGATCCTGCCGTACTGAAAGCGATCAGCTTCAACGGCCAACTGGGTGGCCCGGCCAACACCGTCGGTATGAATAAGATGACCCTGAAGCTGGATGACACTACCTTCAACGGCACCTTTGTGATGAATCTGGCCAACGGTGCAATCGTCTTCAATATGCAGGGTGACGAGCTGAACGCCGACCGTTACATGCCGCCGAAAACAGAACAGAGTGAATCCGAAGCCAGTGCCAGCAGCTCTTCTTCTGGCAAAGGCGATGAACGTTACTCCAAAGAACCGGTGATCCCGGTTGAGGCACTCAAAGGCCTGAATATGGACGTCACTCTGGGTCTGGATAAACTGCTGGTGAGCAACCTGACCATTACTAAACTGGCGATGCAGACCAGTGCTCAGGGTGGGCTGGTGAATGTCAGTAAGTTCAATGCGGATATGTACAGCGGTACCGTACGCAACTCGGCAGTGATTGATGTACGTAAATCGCCGACCCGCCTGACCATCAAAGAGAACATTCAGGGTATTCAGATCAGTGACCTGCTGATGGATGCAGCTGAAGTAGATCGCCTGACCGGTACTTTCAGCACCAACGCCAGCCTGACCGCCCGCGGCGAATCCGTGCACTCAATTATCAACAGTCTCAACGGCACCGCGAATGTGAAAATGCCGGACGGTGAGATCAAAGGTATTGATATCGCCCAGACCATCTGTCAGGGCTTCAATAATGTTGCCGCGCTCGGCATCAATGCTGAACAGGTTGATCGTTCCACTCCGTTTGCCAACCTGAACAGTAACTTTAAATTCACCAACGGTGTGATGACCAACAAAGACCTGCGCACCACGCTGGATGCGATGACCGTGAAAGGCCGTGGTGAAGTAGATCTGCCGAAGGCCAACATGGATTACCGTCTGGGCCTGACCATCGAGCAGAACCTGTTTAAGGAAACCTGCGCGGTGAACGATAACCTGGAAGGTGTGGAATGGCCGGTTGACTGTAA
Organism: Amphritea sp.; assembly: GCA_025800245.1. Taxonomy (GTDB): domain Bacteria; phylum Pseudomonadota; class Gammaproteobacteria; order Pseudomonadales; family Balneatricaceae; genus Amphritea. Next base: position 73,177 of record JAOXSA010000005.1, read on the forward strand.
AGGCAGCTTCGACGATGACCCGGCTAAACTGTGCCGTCCGGACACCAGCGTCATCGCTGAACTGTTCAAGCAGAAAGCCAAAAAAGCGGTAGAAAATAAGATTCGTGAGAAACTCACCGGCGGTAAAGACGGTGAGGAAGGTGGTGCTAAAAAATTGCTGCGGGGTCTGTTCGGTAACTGATGACACCTTTGCAATTCTCCTCCGCCGTGCTGGGCTGGTTCGATCAGCACGGCCGCCACGACCTGCCCTGGCAGGCTGAAAAAACGGCGTACTTCACCTGGCTATCTGAGATCATGCTGCAGCAGACTCAGGTAACCACGGTGATTCCCTATTTCGAAACCTTCCGCGATAACTACCCGACCGTAGAAGATCTGGCAGCCGCGGATCTGGATGATGTCCTGCATCACTGGACCGGCCTGGGTTACTACGCCCGCGCCCGCAATCTGCACAAAACGGCAGTCATTGTGGCAAACGATTTTGGCGGTCAGTTCCCGGAGTCAGTGGATGAACTGGAGCAACTGCCCGGCATCGGTCGATCCACCGCCGGGGCGATTCTGTCGATCTCAACCGGTAAACGGGCAGCCATTCTGGATGGCAACGTCAAACGGGTACTGGCGCGCTTCTACGGTGTAGAAGGCTGGCCCGGTTCCACTGCGACCATGAAAGAGTTGTGGCACTACGCAGAACAGAACACACCTTACGAGCGAGCTGGCGATTACACTCAGGCGATGATGGATATGGGGGCAACGCTCTGTACCCGCAGTAAACCCGCCTGCCTGCTCTGCCCGATTCAGCAGGACTGCGTGGCCCACGCCGAAGGCCGCACCTCGGAACTGCCGGCATCACGGCCAAAGAAAACCCTGCCGGTGAAGCAGACCATGATGCTGCTGATCCGTGATCAGGAAGGTCAGATATTGCTGCGACAACGTCCGGCCAGCGGTATCTGGGGCGGGCTCTGGAGCCTGCCGGAAACCTCTGACCTTCGCGATGCCGAGCAGGAAACCGGCCTGCCAGTAGACACTGACTCCGCCGTGGCGCTGGAGCCATTACGCCATACCTTCAGCCACTTCCATCTGGATATCACACCGGTGCAGATCAGCCTGAAGGACAATAACCCTGCAAACTGTGTCATGGAACAGCCTGCAACACTCTGGTATAACTTACGCCAACCACAGAAGGTCGGCCTCGCAGCACCGGTAAAGAAGCTGCTGACGTCGCTGACACAATGAGCTGATTCTGGAGAAGACTATGAGCCGCACCGTTATGTGCCGTAAGTACAAAGAGGAACTGGAAGGTCTGGACCGTCCGCCGTATCCGGGCCCTAAGGGTCAGGCAATCTTTGATACCGTGTCCAAAAAAGCCTGGGCAGAGTGGACCGATCATCAGACTATGATCATCAACGAAAAGCACCTGAACATGATGGACCCATCCACCCGCACCTTCCTGCAGGAAGAGATGGAAAAATTCATGGACGGTGGCGATTACGAAAAAGCCGAAGGCTACGTACCGCCCTCCAAATAAGCCGTTCAGGCAGTAAAAAAGCCAGCTGATCTGCTGGCTTTTTTATATCCGTAATGGCTATTTAATCGCCCGTAACAGGGTTTGCCGGGCAAAGCCTTCAAAACTTTCCGTATTCATCGGTCGGGCAAACAGAAATCCCTGTACCTGGCGGCACCGCTCAGCCCGGAAAAACTCTAACTGCTGCTCGGTTTCAATCCCTTCTGCGATGACCTCAAGCCCCAGACCTTCACTCATAGCAATAATGGCCCGCACAATGGCCGCATCATTCTCATCCTCCGGAACATCCTGCACAAACGAACGGTCAATTTTCAGCTTACTGATCGGCAGCTGTTTCAGGTAACTGAGTGAGGAATAGCCGGTGCCAAAATCATCCACCACCACACCGGCTCCAAGATCACGGAGTATTTGCAGCCGTCGTGCGGAATCAGTCAGTGAAGCCATCAGGCAGCTCTCGGTAATCTCGAACTCCAACAGATTCGGATTGCAGCCGGTATCTTCAATAATCGAGCGGATATTGTGGATAAGTTCTTTATCGCCAAACTGGACGTTGGAGATATTGATCGACAGACGCTGCAGCGGCAGGTTCTGATCCTGCCAGATCTTCAGCTGATGGCAGGCCTGCCGGAGCACCCATGCGCCGATTGGAATGATCAGACCGGATTCCTCAGCCAGCTCGATAAACTCACCTGGTAGCAGCAGTCCACGTTCAGGGTGACGCCAGCGTATCAGTGCTTCAGCACCGATCATACGGTTATCCACAATATCGATCTGTGGCTGGTAGTAGAGTTCAAACTCCAACCGCGCCAGTGCCCGGCGCAGTTCCGACTCCATCTTCATGGAGTCATAGGCCAGCATGGTCATCTGCTGGGAATAATAGCGATAGACGTTCTGAACGTCTTCAGACTTGGCCTGAAACATCGCCGACTCAGCATTATTGAGCAACACCTCACTCTGGGTGCTGTCCTGCGGATACATCGATATACCGCAACTGGCGGTGAGCATAATCTCATCCCCTGCCACATCCATGGGCAGAGCCAGCTCTTTGAGAATCTTTTCGGCAATGCTGTTAATGACATACTGGTTGGACTCTTCCAACTCCATCAGTACCGCGAAGACATCCGCATGCAGTCGGGCCACAGTATCGCCGATCCGTACCACATCGGAGATACGCTGCCCGACCTCAAACAGCACCTCATCACCGACCGCGGCGCCATAACTTTCATTGACCCGCTTAAAGTTATCCAGGCCGATCACCATCAGCACATACTGACGGTTCTGCCGCTGCGATTTGCCGACTATCTGGTTCAGTCGATCATGCAGCAGGGACCGGGTCGGCAGCCCGGTAATATTATCGAAGGTCGCCTGATACCAGAGATCAGCCTCAGCCTCTTCTTTACTGCGCTGCAGGCTCTCATGACGCCTGGTGGTCTCCAGTGTCATACGAATCAGAAAATCCAGCTCTCTCGGGCTGTAAGGTCTGCGAAGGTAAGTAATAGGTCGGGTCACTTCCGCCTGACGTATAAACTCGTCGGAATCGTGGCCGGTCAGATATACAACCGCAACATCAGAGAACTGCCTCAGCCCGGTGATGACATCAAAGCATCCGCTGACATCGGCCCGGACAATATCGACGATGACCATGTCGACAACACTGTCCCGGACACAGCCAATACATTCACTTGCATTATCGACCACAGAAACCACCTGATGCCCGGCCTGAATCAATTCAGACTGCAGCGGCACCGCTGCAGTCTGATCGTCAACGACGATCAGAATTCTGGCGCTGTTCATCCACACCGGTCTCCCTGTGTTCAGCTACCTGCCGTCCGGGCTGTACTCCCCCCACACACAGCGGGTAAACACACTATCTCTGTTATTTCGTTAGCTCTTTTTCGAGTGTCATTGAAGTCAACTGTAGCCCATAAAAGACACATTCGCAGAAAATGCATCCGATTTTGTATCACCGATGAAACACCGGACAAAGTCCCCATAACCCCTGAAGAAATAAAAAATAGAAAAATCCGACAATTACGTGTTGACACTCCCCTGCGAAACCAGTTTAATACGCACCTCTTTGTTGCCCGGATAGCTCAGTTGGTAGAGCAGAGGATTGAAAATCCTCGTGTCGGTGGTTCGATTCCGCCTCCGGGCACCACTTGATTTTAAGGCCTCGCTTCGTAGCGGGGCTTTTTAGTTTCTGGAGGTTGGTCAGGGCGTCCTCGAACCGGTTCGATTACTCGCAACTATGTTGCTCGCCCTACGGGTCATCGCCATAAATGGCGATGCTGTACTGGCCTGAAGGCCAGCGCTCCGCACTCCGGGCACCACACAAATAAGCCTCGATTCTCTACTAGAGAGTGCGGGGCTTTTTTGTGTCTGCTCGAAGGCCGGATGAGAATCACCGATGTGGTTCGACAACATGTGCTCCAACGCACATGTTGCGACAAGAAAGCTCGCTTTCGCAGCCCGAAGGGGCTTAATTTCCCCAACTGAAATTAAAATCATCCCGCAGCCAAACATATCGAACCATCACTACGTCTGTAACTTATATCATATGAGACATCAGAGACTTTACCGTCGCTGCGCCAGTTGGGGTAAGCAACCATAGAAAGAATCCGAAATTAACGCCGACAGTGACCCAGAAAACAAAGCGAAACGACTGTTTCTTAGATTTATGCCGTAGCTTTTGTTGAGCAAAAAGCGCTCCAGGCCAACCACCAATCAGCGCTACAAGATGCAAGGTGCTTTCTTGAGTGCGCCATCCGCCTTTCCTGGCTGCCGACTTATCAAGTGCGTACATTAAAAAAGCAAGTAAGCTGAAAACTAGATAAAGAACCAGAAACAGAGCGTCGATTTTTCCGAATAGAACAGATACACCGACCAGACTGATAAAAGTTGCTGCGACTAATGCCGCCGTCAAACTTCCTGCCTGTTTTTTCTGATGCAGGGACTGTCTATTGCCAGCTGAAAGAGATCGCTTCGTTGCATTGCTACTTCGCACTGATCCCTGGGCGACACCTTCGATACTGACATCTGCAGCACGACTGCGACCCTCTTTATCTTTCATTGGTTGAAAGTGAATGATGTCGCCTACCTGAGGAGCTCTTGCGATATTTCCAAAGTCACGGATGTGGACGAACACATCACGACCTCCCGGGTCAGTTTTGATAAACCCAAAACCCTTATCATCCTTCCAAACCTTGAGAGTGCCTTTCTGCGGAGTCATAACCGATATCCTTTCGGGTGTATCTGACAAGAGTATTTGTCAGAAAGCAATTAAGGCTATTTTACATATGCCAACAATACAAATGAACAAAGGCACGAGCCGTAAGCCATTGAATCCCTTAAAACAAAAAAGGCATCCCCAATCACTCAGGGATGCCTTTTGGTATTGAATTAAACCTTAGGACTTAGGCTTCAGGTTCTCCGGATCATACAGACCAACACAGCCGATAGTTTCTACTACCACCTTGTATGGCTCATCGAAGTATTCGATCTGCAGTTCGCGGCCTACTTCACAGTATTCTGTTGGCAGGTAACCCAACGCGATGTTCTTACCCACGCTTGGACCGTAACAGATACTGCTGGTATAGGAGCGACGACCTGCAGAGTCGATCAGGGTCTCGCCTGTGGCCGGATCGACGATTGGACAGATACCCACAGGGTAACGGGCAACACCATTCTTATCGGTGTTCTCCACCATCGTCAGGGTACACAGGTAAGCCGGCTGCTGTTCGCGCTCACGCATCGCCACATAGGGCTCTTTACCATGGAAGTCAGCGGCTTTAACGACACGACGCTCGAGACCGGATTCAACCAGGTTGTATTCGGTCAGCAGATCGGCGTTCTGCAGACGCAGGCTCTTCTCCAGACGACGGCTGTTGGCATAGGTTTCAATACCGATCGGTGTCACACCTGCCGCGTACAGGGCATCCCATACGGCCAGGCCTTCATCCAGTTTAAAGTGCAGCTCCCAGCCCTGCTCACCCACATAGGAGATACGGAAAGCAGAGATAGTTACGCCCGCCACGGTAATATCTTTTACTGCAGCAAACGGGAAGTTTTCATTGCTCAGGCCAGCCGGATCATCAACCAGCTTCTCCAGAGTGGTACGGGCATTCGGACCCCAGAGGCCGATACAACCGAAGTCGGTGCGGCGATCTTCAATGGTGACGTTACCGAAGCCTTTATCGTCCGCCATACGCTTCATCCAGACGAAGTCACGGTTACCGGCATCACCACCATCAATTACACGGAAGTGGTCTTCAGCCAGACGCAGGACTGTCAGGTCAGCGCGGACATTACCCTGGTTGTCCAGGAAGTGGGTGTAGATACCTTTGCCGTTTGGCGTATCGCCTGCCACTTTAGCGACGCAGAGATATTCCATCAGATCCGCCGCATCAGGGCCTGTGACATCGTAGATCGCAAAGTGACAGAGGTTAACCATACCCACATCTTCGGACATCTTCAGGTGCTCAGCGTTAGACACACGCCAGAAGTGACGGTTATCCCACTCCGCTTCCCGTACCGGGATCTTATCGCCGTACTCTTCCAACAGGTGTTCGTTACTGGCGTAACCGTGGGCACGTTCCCAGCCAGCGGCTTCCATAAAGTAGCCACCCAGCTCATTCTCACGCTCCCAGAACGGGCTGCGGTGCAGATCACGGCCTTTGGAGAAAGGTTCGCGGTTATGCACAGGCGGGTTATAGATCTTGAACGCGGACTCGTAGCAGCGGTCATGGATAAACTGTTTTTCCAGCTGGAACGGATAGAAACGGGATACGTCGATGCTGGAGTGATCGAACTCGGTGACACCGTCGGTCATCCAGTCGGCGACCACCTTACCGATACCCGGGCCATCTTTAACCCAGATCGCTTCGGCATACCACAGACCACGAACCTTGGCGGATTCACCCACCGACGGACCACCGTCGGTAGTGACCTGCAGCAGGCCGTTGAAAGAGTACTTTTCGTCATAGCCCAGCTCGCCCAGAATCGGGGTCAGCTCGATTGCCCGCTCCAGCGGATCGATGACCTCTTCCAGCTCCAGATCGCGCTGTGATGGCGACAGACGCGCTTCCTCTTTTTCGAGGATATCTTTCGGGTGACACAGGCGCGGTTCGCGCTCTTCGTAGTAACCCCACTCCAGCTGACCGCCTTCGGAGGTTTTCGGGTCACCGGTATCGCGCATATAGGCGGAGTTGCCCTGGTCACGCAGCAACGGATAGCCGATCTCTTTCTTGGTATTGGCAAACTCATCAAACGGTTTGAAGAAGGTGAGCGGGTGGTCCACCGGCATAATCGGCAGATCTTCACCTGCCATTTCTGCGATCAGACGGCCCCACAGACCGGCACAAACCACCACGTACTCTGCTTCGATCAGACCCCGCGGCGTCTCCACCCCTTTAATGCGGCCATCTTCAATCTTCAGACCAGTACAGGGCGTGTTAGCGAAGGTCTGCAGTTTGCCGGTTGCAACCGCCATATCCACCAGCTCGCCGGATACCGCCTGTGAGCGCGGCACTACCAGACCGGCATCCGGATCCCACAGGGCGCCCTGAATCACATCTTCTTCGATCAGCGGGAACTTCTCTTTCGCTTCCGCCGTGCTGATCATCTCTACCCGGTTACCGAACGCTTTACCTGAGGACACTCGTCGCTTCAGCTCTTCCATTCGCTCATCGTCACCCTTACGGGCCACTTCGATACCACCGATGCGCTCATAACGGCCCATCTTTTCAAAGAAATCGATACTGTATTTGGTGGTAAAGATGGTCATCTGATCGTGCATGGTGTTGAAACAGAAATCAGATGCGTGAGCGGTGGAACCGATATCGGTAGGAATGGCTGATTTATCGATACCGACAATATCGTCCCAGCCACGTTCGATCAGATGATGTACCACGGACGCACCGACAATGCCGCCCTGACCAATGATTACCACTTTCGCTTTTTGCGGAAACTTCGCCATTATTCTTCTCCGGACTAACGTTCAGGAAACAGATTTCATCCCTGCTTTAAAAGACGAGCTTAAGTGTCCGGTCTGCGGCTCTGAGCAAGCCTTAACCGGCCATAACTATTTAACTAACCCTAGACTGTTTATTTTTCATACTCCACTGATGTCCAGTAATCCAGTATTGAAGTCAACAAAAGATACCGAAAGCGACACCATAATGCCGCTAAGAGACATCAGAATGTCGTTAACAGATACTCTACGAACTGATCATAGAGCCAGCTCTGAGCCGGTCCCATGGTATGGTTTTTGGCTTTTATAAGCTCCACCGGAACGTTCCAGGGTTTATGGTCGAAGCTGGTTACCAGTTGCTTCAGGCGTCCGGCTTTAACCAACCTTGTAACCTGATGATCCGGCAGAAAAGTCCAGCCGATCCCCTGACAGGTCATATCAATCAGCGTGTTGATATCATTGGTGTACCAGATATCTGCCGACAGTTTCGGCACCGGATCTTCAGCCAGACCGGATTCCCCTTTAAGCAGTAACTGACGATGCGGTGAAAGATCCGGGGCCCGGATCACCTCCTGTCCGGCCAGCGGATGATGCGGTGCACACACAGTATGGAAGGGCAGACCGCCGATATAACCTAATTCCACCTCATGACCAAACTCTACGTTGGCCAGCATCAACCCCATATCAGCTTGTCCCACAGCTACCCTTGCGGGAATATCAACGCTGGGCAGCGTAAAAACCTCCAGCGAAGTCGCCGGAAACTGATCACTAAAACGCTGCAGAATCCCGGTGAATGAAGGCATCCTCAGCACACTGTCCACAGCCAGCCGGATCAGCCCTTCTTCCTGGCGCGCGATGGCTGCCACGGCACTGTTCAGTTCTTCAGTCTGGCGCAGGATAGCCTGTGCATAACCGAACAACCGCTGCCCATCCTCTGTCAGCCCCGGCTTACGGGTACTCCGGTCAAACAGCTGAACATTCAGATCAATCTCCAGATTGGCGATTCCCTGACTGATGGCCGACTGCACCTTACCCAGCTTGCGAGCACAAGCAGAGAACGAACCGGACTCCACCGCGACAACAAACATCCGTAGCTGTTCCAGGTTATACATATCACTATCTCTAATGGTTATTATCTTTTATACATCACAAATAAAGATAACATAGCTCTCTGATAAAACTGATTCGGATGTTGGATATGCAGGTACGTGAACGTATTTTCCATATGGTACTGTTTGAGCTGGTCGCCCTGGTGCTGATGGCCGGGCTGGCGATTCTGTTACTGTCAGAGCATGACCCTTTCTCACTCACCGGGCTGGCGGTCAGCCTGTCATTGATCGCCATGGGCTGGAACTATCTGTTCAATCTGGGCTTTGACCGGATCTTCGGTGATGACCGGATCAATCGTAGCCTGTGGATGCGCATCGGTCATGGTATCGCCTTCGAAGCCGGTCTGATCGTGGTCACTCTGCCCATGATGATGTGGGTACTGGAGGTCGATTTTTTTACCGCGCTGATGCTGGATCTGGGCGCCATCGTGTTCTTCCTGATCTATGCCATCCTGTTTAACTGGGCCTATGATCTGGTGCGCCATAAACTGGTCAGTGCCGAGCCGGTGCGATAACTGCCAGTCCCCTCCGGCCAATTTCGAAAGCCCGGTCTCCTTGAAGGCAACGGGCTTGACATCAATAGTCGCAACCTGACTGATAATGATTCCCCTTTTCTGCCGCTGTGGTATCGTGTGTAGTTATTACTTTTTATCAGATTACTGAAAAACAGTAATAACTGGCCGCCCATGCATAACAATTCCAGACCAGGACAGGCAGCCCATGAGGAATTACTACACCACCGGACAGGCAGCACAACTACTCGGCGTATGCATACGCACCGTGCAGCTATGGGTTGAAAATGGTCAGATAGACTCATGGAAAACCAACGGTGGGCACCGCCGCCTCAGTAAAGAATCCGTCAATGCCTTGCTGGACAGTGACAATACCTCCTCAGATACCGTTTCTGAAGCCCGTACAGCCCCACGAATCCTGCTTGTCGAAGACAGTAAATCCGACGCCAGGCTACTGCGTCAGTTTGTTCTCACCGCCAGTCCTGATGCAGAGATTGCTGAAGCTGCTGATGGCTATGAGGCCCTGATTGCGCTGGGCCGACAGACACCAGACATTCTGATTACTGATCTGCAGATGCCAAACATGGATGGTTTTCAGATGTTGGCCGCTATTCAACAGCAACTGGGCGATGAAAAGCCTGCCATTCTGATCACCACTGCATACAGCGAAACTGAGCTGAAGCAACTGCCAGCCATCCCTGACTTTGTGTCGGCAGTACTCTATAAGCCGCTGGATCTGAACCTGTTTGCACACCAGCTCAAAACTGTTATCGCCACCCTGTAAACCGATGACCGTTCGGCCGCAGAATTGCTGATCTCCGACACCGCTGTCGTAACCAGAAAATGATCAGCGGCAAACCCTTGTCATAAATCAAGACAATGCGCATTCCTGCCAGGATTGCTTTACACTCCGCCCCCATAAGCGTATCAATAAAGAGACACTATTTACCTTAATTGATAAAAAGTGATAAAAAGAGTCCTCTATAATATCTACTGTGGATTTCAGAGTGCTCTACCCTGTAGCGCTGGCATATCGAGTTAAGAAGTATGAAAGTCAGTCACCTGGTACTCTTCGGCGAGTTTCTCTCTGCTCCTCAGAGCACTTTCCTGCACACCCTGCTACCTGATCTGCCTGTCCGACACTGTCACTCAGTCGACGACCTGACAGAGGAATCACTGAATTCGGCAATGATCGTCAGTCAGATCGAATGGCTTGACGGATTGAGTCAGTCCGACCAGTCGACACTCTGTGAGCTGTTGCAGGGCCATGCTGGCTGGGTTGGCGTCAGCACGCCTGAAACGGAAGAAAGCTGTCTGATGCAATGGCTGCAGTTGGGTATCGATATTCTTCTGCCACAGGCGTTTGAACGACCACTGCTGGATTATCTGCCACTGAAACACTCTGGCCGTAAGCCCATTGCGCTGGTACTGACCAGCGCTGATGACCACCAGAATCAGCTGGGTGCAATGCTCCGCGAGCAGGACTATAACGTGCTCTATCATTCACCGGGCAGCTCTCTCAGACAGTGTCTGGCAAGTTTTACCCCGGAGCTGATCATTGCTCAGGACAGTGCCGGACTTATGCAGCTTAAGCTGACGCTGCATCAACTTGGCAAAATCGATGCTGCGATTATCGCTCTGACAGAGACAGACAAACTGATCTCAAGCCACCTGCCAGAAGTCATCCGGGTTATCCCCCGGAGTAGCATGACTCAACTGACCCAATGGCTGCAGCAGCAGAAGAGCGACCGGCAGAAGACGATACAGGATCGTAACCGGACCTACTTCAGTCGCATTGAACAACTCCTGCAGGTGCTCGGCGAAAACGCGATTATCAGCCGTACTAACCGGGCTGGGAAAATCACTCAGGCTAACGCCCGGTTTTGCAGTATCAGCGGCTATGCAGAACCAGAGCTGCTGGGCCAGACGCACCGGATTATCAAATCGGATTTGCACCCGACCACCTTCTTCAAAAGCATGTGGCAACGGCTCTCTCTGGGCAAAGTCTGGCACGGTGTGGTCTGTAACCGGAATAAACAGGGTGGCCTGTACTGGATCAGTACACGCATGTTCCCGATCGCCAACGCTTTCGGCCAGGTGGATAGCTATGTCTGTATCAGTTCCGACATCTCCGCCCTGCAACATGACCGACTCAGACTGCAGCAATTGACGGAACTGTTTCAGATCGATCAGACCCATGCCGCCCCCTGGCACTGCGATCTGAGGAATGGCCGGATCTACTGGTCCAGCCGCGCGCTACGATTACTGGACAGTGCAGCAGAACCACTGCCGGAACACCTGCATGATATTTATCGTATGGTCGCTCCGGCTGACCGTCTGCCAACCATTCAGGCCATTGGTCGGTCAATCCGTTCACAGCAGCCGTTCAGTCTTACTTTTGGACTACAGCTGTCTGACCACAAAATCCTCAGAGTGGCTGTCACCGGCTTTCCCATACATGACGAACAGAATCGTCCGGCGCAACTGCAGGGAATTCTGCAGGAGGCTGTCGGTGAAGCACTGCCGGAGGTTAAAAACGAGATCGACTCACCGCTGTTCCAGCAGCTGTTCTATGCCAGCGAGCACTGCATGGCCATCAGTGATGCCGAAGGCTACATCCTGTTTACCAATCCCGCTTATCAACGGGTGATGGGCTACTCAGCAGCAGAAGTGACCGGTCGTCACTGCAGTGAACTGATATGCAACGATCAGACGACCGCCCGCCATCTGACCCATCAGTTACTGGCGGCAGAACAGCCCTGGCAGGGCATTACTACCCGCCAGCATAAGGACGGTTCTGAATTTACTGCGGCCAATCTGTTCGGGCCGATCCGCAATGAAGCGGGTGAAATCACCCACCTGTTCACCACCTTTGCGGACATCTCCCACGAAGTAGAGGTTCATCAGGCGCTATCGGCGGATCGCGATGCAGCCATGCAGGCCAGCCTGGCTAAATCGGAATTCCTGTCACGTTTCGGCCACGAGCTGCGTACACCGCTTAATTCGGTGTTGGGATTTGCCCAGCTACTGGAGCAGGATCCACTGCTGAACAGTCCCCAGCAGGAGCAGGTTCAGGCGATTCTTGGAGCCGGCCGGCATCTGCTGGATGTGATCAACAGCATTCTCGATCTGTCCCGTATCGAGGCCGGCAAGGTGAATCTGTCTTATGCCCAGACAGACCTGGGCACAGTGATGAAAGAGTGTCGCGAGCTGCTGCATCATCTGGCCCGGGAAAAACAGATCAGCATCGATCAGAGTGGTCTCATAGCCCGGCATCTGACGACTGATCGGCTGCGCCTGAAGCAGGTATTGCTCAATCTGCTCAGTAACGCTCTGCTGTATACCCAGAACGGCGGCAACGTAACGTTGAAATCAGAGTTATTGCCGGGCAATGCTCTGCGAATAGAAGTCAGCGATAACGGTCCGGGTATCTCACCCCATCAGCTTGAGTCTATTTTCCAGCCCTATAAACGTCTGCAGCAGCACAGCAGTCCGCAATCCGGAACCGGAATCGGACTGGCCATCTGCCATCAGCTGATCGAGCTGATGAACGGCACAATCGGCGTCACCAGCGAGCCGGGAGAAGGCGCTACATTCTGGATCGAACTGCCACTACTACCCCATACCGGATCACAACATTCCCTGAGTTCTGGTCATTCCAGCTGTCAGCTGTTTGACATCACCAACCTCACTTTCGAAGAAAATCAGACGTCAGATTGAGACGTAGCCAAAGAGAATAACGGCGAAAACTGTCAAGCCGCATTACCCATTTTGAGTATAGGGTTATTTAACCCAGATCAAATAATGATAGATTTGATACTAATTGATAATAATTAATACCTCTTCAGTAAGATGTTGCAGAGGCAAACAGTACCAGCAGACAGTTCGAGGGCAGGATGAAAACAAACCTACCCGTTACCCAGCAGGAAGTGGATTACGACACTCAGCTCAACATTCTGTCGACCACCAATGCCAAGGGGGCGGTAACCTACGTCAATCAGGACTTCATTACCCTCAGCGGGTTCGATGAAGAGGAATTACTCGGCAGAAACCATAATGTGGTGCGTCACCCGGATATGCCACCCGCCGCATTTGCCGACCTCTGGTCCACAGTCAAAAGCGGCCAGTCCTGGATGGGGATCGTCAAAAACCGCTGCAAAAATGGCGATCACTACTGGGTCGATGCCTACGTCACGCCGATAGAGCGGAACGGGGAAATAGCCGAGTACCAGTCGGTCCGGCGTAAACCCGAACGGGTCTGCGTTAACCGGGCAGAAACAATCTACCCGGACCTGATGGCCGGAAAATCGCCCCGACAGATACGCAAAACCCCCGGCCTTTCTACACAGCTACTCTGCGCCATCGCTCTCCCCGGAATTATCTCCCTGCTTCTCGCCAGCCAACTCCTCTCCCTGTCACTCACACCACTGCTGTTATTCGCTGCCACGCTGATCATCAGCAGTGTGACAGCCTGGTACCTGATGTCCCCTTATCGCCAGTTGGCCAGACAATCAGAAGCGGTGATCGACAACCCGGTTGCGCGCTATATCTATACCGGCCGCAATGATGACATCGGGCAGATTCAGCTGGCCATGAAGATGCTGCGCTCAGAAACCGGTGGTCTGGTAGGGCGGATCGCCGATTCCGCGCAAACCCTGACCAGTGGCTCTGCCGAACTGAGCTCGGCGGTCAGCCAGTCAGAATCCGGTGTCCGTCAACAATTTGCAGAAACCGATCAGGTCGCTGCGGCAGTGAACCAGATGTCCGCCAGTATTCAGGAGGTGGCAGGGAATGCTCAGAGCAGTTCCGACGCCGCTGCCAGCGGCCTCAGTGAGGTAACCCAGGGTAAGGATGTGGTGGATCAGAGCCGACATTCGATTCAGGAACTGAAACAGGAGATCGAGCAGGCGGTTGCCATCATTGCCGATGTTGAAGAGAGCAGTAACAGTATCAATAAGATCCTCGACGTGATCGGCGAAATTGCCGAACAGACCAATCTGCTGGCACTCAATGCAGCAATCGAAGCGGCCCGCGCTGGCGATGCTGGCCGGGGCTTTGCCGTGGTTGCCGACGAGGTCAGAATGCTGGCCAACCGCACCCAGACCTCCACCGATGAGATACGGGAAATGATTGAGAGACTGCAGTCCAGCACCTCCAAAGCAGTCGTCGCCATGCAACAGGGACAACAGCAAACAGAAACCTGTGTGCAACAGAACAGCATCACCGTCAGCGCACTGGATTCTATCTACAGCGCAATCGAGATGATCAGCAATATGAATACCCAGATCGCCGCGGCGGTTGAGCAACAGGGAGCTGTGGCTGATGAGATCAACCGCAGCGTTTACAGCATCCGGGATATGTCTGAACAGAACCTGGAAGCAGTGGAGCAGAGTTCGATGACCAGTGCCCAGATGCTATCGGTATCTCAGGGATTCTCAGAACTCTCCAGCCAGTTCTGGGCCCGACAGCACAGTTGATAGTCAGAGACGGAAAATGATGCCTGTTCAAGGAAGGGAATACCCATGAGCCTGACACAGATATATCGCCTGACCACCGCCCTCGCGGTGTTACTCACGGCGGCGCTGACCTCGGTACTGTTTCAGCCCGCCAGACTGATCACCGGGTATTTGCAGGAGTATCCCGAGGTTCGTCTGATGCATCTGGACGATGCGGTGATTGGTTTGCTTCTCGCGCTGATTCTGCTGCTGGCCTTTGAACTGTATCAGGCCCGGCGCCTGTATAAAGTCAGTCAGAAACTGAAGCAGCACCGCAGCCGTCACGCTCAGTTACTGGACAGGTTGCCCTATGCGATTGCAGAACTGGATAATCAATTCCGTATTCATCACCATAATAACGGCCTGCAAACCCTGCAGAACACACTGGGAGAGCAGGCCATCAGGCAACAAATCACCGCTCTGAGTCAGCAATTCAGCCAGCTCGCCAGCTACGATCCTGCACACCTGGAACAGTGGTACACCGATAGTAAAGGTGAGCCCCACTGTATCGAATGGCAGCTCTATCGTTCAGGCGGAAATTATTTTCTGGCAGGCCGCGACATCACCCGCAGACTGGCAGAACAGAATAAACTGACCATTGCCGAACGGATTCTCGAGAACACCCCCATCGGCGTACTGGTGGCCGATACCAATAAACGGATTCAGTACATCAACCCGGCTTTTGAACAGGTCACAGGCTACTGTAGCCAGGAAGTACTGGGCCGCTCGCCAGCTATGCTCAGCTCTGGTAAGCAGGGCCCTGAGTTTTACTCTGAGATGTATGATGTGCTGGAAAAAGAGGGCTACTGGCAGGGTGAAATCTGGAACCGCAAACGGAATGGCGATATCTATCTGGAATGGCTCTCCATCACCTCATTAAAAGATGATCACGGCAAAGCCACCCACTATATCGGTATGTTTTCCGAATTTACCGCTCAGGAGTTGGTTAAAGAAAAACTGCGGACCCTCGCTTACTATGATGGCCTGACCTCCCTGGCCAACCGGGCCCTGTTCAACGATCATCTGAAACGGATGCTCGGCCAGATACGCAGCAAAAAGCTCTGCGTTATTTTCATCGATATAGATGGCTTTAAACGGATCAACGACAGTCTCGGCCATCCGGTCGGCGATCAGCTACTGGTCGCTATCGCAAAACGCCTGAAAGAGCACAGCCGTGACAGCGATATTATCGCTCGCTGGGGCGGTGATGAGTTCATCATGGCGATCGAGGTGAGTGACAGCCACCAGGGGGTAGAGCAGTTCTGCAATAAGCATCTGTATCAACTCAAACAGCCATTCATTATTGGTGGCCGTGAACTGAGCATTACCGCCAGTATGGGCGTCAGCATTCATGGCGATGATGCCCGCAGCACCTCAGAGCTGATCCGCAATGCGGATATCGCCATGTTTCAGTCCAAGAAACTGGGTAAGAATCGCTTCGAGATCTTCTCGCCTTCGCATCACGAAGAGCTGATGGAGAGCATGGAGATTGAGAACCGCCTGCGCATCGCCATCAAAGAACAGCAGATCGATGTTCACTTCCAGCCCCAGATCCACCAGCCGGATAATTCAATTATCGGGCTCGAAGCACTGGCCCGCTGGCATGATCCGATCATCGGCCCGGTTCCCCCCCAGAAATTTATCCGTATCGCTGAAGAAACCGGGCTGATCCATGAACTCAGCGTGCTGATTTTTCAGACCTCTCTGGAGCGGTTTAAAGCCCTGCAGCTGGTCGATCCTCACCTCATGCTGTCGGTGAATCTGTCCGCCACTCAGCTGCAGGAAAGCTACCTGCCGGAAACCCTGAAACACATTACCGGCAACCTCAGCATCGATCCGGCCCGCATCAAGCTGGAGATTACTGAAGACGTGCTGATGTCCGATATTGAGCGCTCCATCAGCAACACCAGCCAGCTTAAAGAACTGGGATTCCAGATCTCGCTGGATGATTTCGGTATTGGCTACTCCTCACTGAGTTACCTGAAAGATCTGGATATCGATGAGATCAAAATCGACCGCTCTTTTGTTAACGGTCTTAATAACTCCGATCGCAACAAAGCGATTATCCAGGCCATCGTCGCGATGAGCCAGGTTCTGAGCATTGACTGTATTGTCGAGGGTGTGGAAACCGAAGCACAGCTTGAAGAGCTGACCCGGATGGGCTGCGATAATTTTCAGGGCTACCTGTTTCATAAACCGATGCCTGAAGCGGAGCTATCAACGATACTCAGTCATTAATCCGGCTACTTTGTTCGCGAGCAGTCCGGGCTGCCGTTTCTTTACGACGCTCTGACAGCAAACGCCAGGCATTCCTGAACGGTACCCAGTACAGCTGCAGACAGCTGTGAAATTCGGTCTGATAGGTACTTGAGATACCAAACCGGACATGCTCATTACTCTTTGGCAGATGATAGGTACCGAACAGCAGATCCCAGAACGGAAACAGAAAGGCAAAATTCTTATCGATATGGTCAGGATGATAGCTGTGATGGATATGATGATGAGCCGGACAACCAAACACTTTACACAACGGATCAGGACAGCGTAACCAGATATGTGAGTGGCGCAGATTGTAGCCCAGGAAATTAAAAGCAAACATCAGTGCAGGCAACCCCAGCACTAACGGCATCGAAGGCACATACCCGAGCACCCTGCTGAACACCACAGCCCCCGCACCATAGCTGAACCCAACCACTGACAGATAGACGATATTATCCACCGGATGCTCCCGATAGTTAGTCAGCGGATGCATGACCTCAGCACTGTGATGAACTTTGTGAAACTCCCACAGTAACGGGATTCGGTGCTGCATCATATGCACCAAGAAAGCTGCAAAATCTACCAACGCCACCAGGAAGAACATATACACCACGCCCAGCCAGCTGAAACCCACCGAGGCCTCCCTCCTGTTAACCTCACCCAATAAGTCGTAGGCAAAACCGGTAAAGCTGCCAAGAATAATGCCGCCGACCGAGACCAGGAACAGCTGATGAAAAAAGAAGTAGCGTACATCCAGCCAGGCGGAAGGATGGCTCCATACCGAGCGAGGTAACAGAAAGCGCCTGAAGCCTCGTACAGACAGGTCCTCCCCTGCAGCCAGGCCACGGCGGTAATACACGAGAAATGCAAACAACAGCGCACTGATCAGGTACAGACCAAAAATTCGTTGACCCGGCGTCAGCGGATACAGCAACACCTGCAGCACACGCCCCTGAAGGTATGCATAGACTTCTGTGATCAGCTCCAGCATTGCCCCCTCCGGTGACTCAGCCTCCGATTAGTAACGCATTAAAGCATAGCTCCGAATTGCCAGACCCACAGAGAAGATCTCAATGACTTATGTCAATGGGAGCTATTCTTATTCATATAATGAGAATGTTTCTCAGTAGTATTCGTAATTTAACTATGGTACCGTCTTGACCCAACAAACTTCGGGGCCTGTTTTTTCCCATACTGACAGGCCAACTGAACCACTTGCTGTTAAAGGTTGAGAACTAAGATGCAACTGAAAAAAATCGTTTCTGCGGTAGCGCTGGCGTCTGTCGCTACATTTGTACAGGCTGAAGGCAAAAGTTACGCTGATTTCCCGGTCACCGTAAAAGGCTATCAGGGCAATGCTGAGCACTCTGTTGCTTACACCGGCCAGATGGCTCGCCACACGCTGCACAACTCCCTGAAGAAACTGGTAGGTTCATCTGACGGTACCGGCAGCGCAGAACAACTGGCGAAACTGAACGCCTATTTCGCTGGCAAAGACGCCGGTCGTGCAATCATCGACCCACGCTCTAAAGATGGTTTCCCGGTACTGCAGACAGAAGTGGATCAGCTGTCCAAAGGTAAAAACCTGGCGGGTAAAGCGTACAAAGGCGCAGTATCCGGCTGGCCTGGCAGCATGACCGGTCAGGAAGTACTGGCATTTATGCTGGAAAAAGCGGCGGCGTCTGAAAAAGGCTATGACAAATTGCACGGCCTGGACTACGTTCAGCTGGTCAGCAAATTCGCCATGGGCGCAGTATTCTACAATCAGGCTGTGGATAACTACCTGGACGAAAAACTGGCTGCAGACACTAAGCCAAACAACAAAGCTTACAAAGACGGCAAGCCATACACCGGTAAAGAGCACGTATGGGACGAAGCATTCGGTTACTTCGGTGCACCAGCACATGCGCTTGAGCTGACTCCTGCTCAGGTTTACAACATTGCCAAAGGCAAAGACCTGCAAGCGGCTGATAAAGACGGCGACGGCAAAGTCAGCCTGTACACTGAAATGGCTTATGCCCATGCTTACTACGCTGCAGCAGCGGATAAGGGCGGCAAAACCAACTACCTGCACACCATTACTCAGGCATTTGTCGATGGTCGTCAGCTGATCACCGACGCTGATGGTAAAGCGCTGAGCGATTCTGAACGCGCTAAACTGCGTGAATACGCTGCAGTTATCGCCGACAACTGGGAAAAAGTACTGGCCGAGGCGGTATTTAAGTACGCTGGTTCTACTTACAAGGATATCGAAGCACTGAATGCAGCGCTGGAGTCCGGTGAAGATGTCGGTAAAATTGTCCGCAAATACGCTAAGCACTGGGGCGAGCTGAAAGGCTTTGCTATGGCAATGCAGGTCAGCGGCAAAGATCTGGGCGCAGCTGGCGTACAACTGGATCGCCTGATCGGTTTCAGCCCGGTAATGATCGGTAATACTCAGATCACCGGCATCGACGCTGACGGCAACTACCAGCAGAGCAACACCGTATCTCTGGATGAGTACATGCTGCAGATGCTGAAAGTTCAGCAACTGATGGTGGATGAGTTTGGCGTTGAAGCACGCGGTAAAGACGTGCTGGCAAGCCTGGACAACCTGGTTGAGAAGCTGGGTGCAAAAGCAGCTGAAGCTGAAAACGACTGATCAGATGGGGCACTTACCGGCCCCGAAATGATCCGAAACCAGCACTGTCGCAACAGTGCTGGTTTTTCTGTTTTATGATGTTTGAAACATTTTTTACCGACTACTACCAGTCAATCAGTGAAACCCTGCTGAGCCCTCGTAAGCGGGTCTTCTGGGGTTATCTGCTGCTGGCCGGGCTGATCGGACTGATCTGGCTGAAATGGCGTACCCGGGGTAGTTGGTCAGAACAACTCAGAAGCATACTGAGCCCTTCCGTCTGGTGGTCGGAATCAGCTCGTGCAGACTACAAAATCCTACTCATCAACCGCGCCTTTATGCTCGGCATTGCACCAGCGCTGTTTACCCAGACCGCATTAGCAACCGCAATTTTTCTCCAGCTCTATGAGCTGTTCGGCAGTCGCCCCCTGCCCGCCAGTCTTTTGCCTGACTGGGGTGTTGCGATCTGTTTTACCCTGTTTTTCTTTCTCCTGGACGACTTCGCCCGCTACTTTGTGCATATGATCATGCACCGGATACCGGCGTTGTGGGCATTTCATAAGGTACATCACTCTGCCCGCACCATGACCCCGTTCACCGTACTGCGCACTCATCCCGTGGAAGGTATTCTGTTCGGCCTGCGCAGCGTTTGCGTACAGGGCATCAGTATCGGTCTGTTCCTGTTCCTGTTTGGTGATCAGGTTGATCTGGTCACCGTGCTCGGGGTGAACATTTTCGTCTTTGTTTTTAATGTGGCCGGATCAAACCTGCGCCATTCTCATGTCGCTATTCACTACTGGCCGTGGCTGGAGAAAATCCTGATCTCGCCGGCTCAGCATCAGATTCACCACTCCACTCTGCCCCGGCACTTTGATCGTAACTTCGGTGCAGTACTGGCTATCTGGGATCGCATAGGCGGTAGTCTGACTCTGTCAGAGCCGGAAACAGAGCTGAAATTTGGCGTCTCGGACAGGGTAACCGCCGGGGAACAGAGCCTGAAGAATCTTTATCTTGCGCCTTTCGGAGAAGCGTTCCGGAGCCTGGTCAGGCTATTGCGCAAGAACACTCAGCAGCGATAAAAGCAGCCCACCCGCTAAGCCTCAGGCCTCCAGCTTGCGATACAAGGTTCTGAGGCTGCAACCGGCAACCTCTGCCATCTCAGCTTTATCCGGATAGCTGAGTTGCAGGGCCTGGAGATAACGCTTTTCCAGCTGCTCCAGCGAGACGCCCTGCTCTGCCAGTTCCCTGAGACTACCAGCCTCTGCCGCCGTCGGAGCCCGGGCTGGTAACAGGGTCAGACTGCGGGCGATGACCGCCGCATCGATCTGATCACCGGTTCGCAGAATTACCGCCCGCTCCAGAATATTTTTCAGCTCACGGACGTTACCCTTAAACGGCTGCTTCATCAGCAGCTGCATCGCCTCTCTGGTGAGTTGCAGCGGCTGTTTGTCTTCCAGCCGCAGCAGAATACTCTGCACCAATAGCGGCAGGTCATCCCGCCGCTCAGCCAGTGATGGCAGGGTGATCGGAAAAGTACTGATACGGTGGAACAGATCTTCCCGGAATTCACCCCGGGCAACCATGCCCTGAAGATCTTTGTGGGTAGCACACACCAACCTGAAGTCAGCGGCACTGGGCATACTGTCCCCCACCGGCCGGAATGTTTTGGTCTCAATCAGGCGCAGGAGCTTCACCTGCAGATGCAGGGGCACATCACCCACTTCATCCAGAAACAGGGTGCCGCCATGGGCCGATTGCACCAGGCCTGGCCGGGACTGAGTCGCACCGGTAAATGCGCCTTTTACATGGCCGAACAGCTCACTCTCGAACAGACTGTCTGTCAGGCCGGAGCACTCAACGGTGACAAAAGGTTTGGATGCCCGGATGCTGACCGAGTGCAATGCCTGCGCGGCCAGCTCTTTACCCGCACCGGATGCCCCCATCAGCAGCACATTGGTGTCCGTTCTGCCGACCCGCTGAATCAGCTCCACCATCTCATTGAAGGCTTTGCTCCGACCAATCATCTTGTTGGCAATCGGTTCGGCACTGACCTCTCTGATCGGCTTCATGACCTCGATAAAGTAAGGCCGTTCATTCACATCCGCGATTGGGATGGTATCAATGCCCACATGCTCTTTGCCCTGTGGCGTATTATGAATATGCAGAACACTCGCGCGCTTTCCGCTGCGCCGGGCAGCCTGCATCGGACAGGTCTCGCCCTCCAGATCACAGGGGCGCTGATAACCGTGAGACAGGTCATAACATTTCGCCGAAGGCCTGTTCTGCAACCCTCCGAAGCGGAAATCATAACTGCTGTTACTGGCAACAACATTGTAATCAGCATCAATCAGCACCGCCGGATCATCATAGCCATCCAGCACATTACGCATGGTTTTCAACCAGTTATCAGAGGTCATAAAGTTCGCTTCCGGGCATATAAGCAGAATCTAATAATGGCAAAAAGCTGTGCAGTCTACTACCTCACATCACCATCAAATCGCTTTCTTCTGATCTGAGTCGGTCACCGCCTGACTACCTGATCCAAGCCGACTTTCAAACAGATGTTGGCTAACCAATCTGGGGAATCCCGGCCAATCAGCCCCCGCAGGACATGCTAAAGTGGACCTCCATTTTTCCGTATATTTAAACAGGTTATTCCACAGGAGTAGATGTCCTGATCCTGCGCCACAAGATCGTTTTCGCTTTCCTGCTCTCCCTCATTGCGGGAGTACTGCTGGTGTCTCTGTTCCTGGAGCACAGCCTGAAGGCCTTTGCTGTTGATCACTGGTCCCGCAACCAGATGCTGGTCGTTAACACGCTCAGCAATCGTATCCACGGCAAGATCCATGACGCCCGCAGATTACTGGAATACACCGCCAGCCAGCCGCTGTTTCAATCGCTCGACAGCGCGGATCAGATCAATCTGGAGGTCAGCGGTATTCCCGCCCGCCAGGAAACAGAAAAGCGGCGGGTACTGAGTCAGCTGTCTATGGCAGAAGGGCCGTTCTCGCTGAACTTTATCGTCCTGCCCAATGGTGATCATTACCTGACAAGCCCCTATGCGGTGCAGAAAACACTGCAGCAGTACAATTTGTCCAGCCGGACCTATTTCCAACAAACCCGGGCCAGCGGCGATACGGTAATCTCTGACAGCTATCTGGGCGCCGACGGCAAACTGGCGATCGCAATCAACACCCCACTGAGAGATAAAAACCAGCAACTGGTCGGCTATCTTGGCGGCGTTATTCATCTGAATGACCTGTCGGAGATGCTCAGCAGTGACAAGATCGCGCCGTTTGAAAAAGCCGCCCTGCTGGATAGCCAGGGCACTCTGATTGCCCACTCCGACAATAGAGTAATCAATAACCTTGCCAATCAATCCCAGTCCGCTTATCTGAGCCAGCTACAGTACTGGCATCAGCTACTGTCGAATCAGACCAGCACCGACGCCCGGACTCAACAGAGCGTCGACGCAAACGGCGAACAATGGCTGAACTTTATTAAGCCTATGCCCGGCGGCTGGACTCTGATCATTCAACGCCGTATCGACAGTGTGCTGGGAGATTTCACCCGTCATATCAGTGATACGATTCTGCTGATCGGCTTCATTCTGCTATCGGTCTGTGGTTTCGGCATCTGGGTGTCGATGATTCTCAGCGGTCGCTGGGCAGCCACCGCACAAAAACTGAAGCAGGCTAATGACTCGCTGGAAACTCACGTCGAGAAACGCACCAAAGAACTGAATCAGACCAAACAACAGTTACAGCTGGCTCTGGAAGGTTCCAGCCTGGGTCTGTGGGACTGGTATATCGATAGCGGCAAAACCATTCTGGATGACAACTGGGGCCGACTGCTGGGCCTGAATGTACTTGAGATGCAGCCGACGACGATCGACTCCTGGCTGGAACGGGTACACCCTGATGACCGTAAATTTCTGCTACAGTTTACCCGGCACAAATCCGGCTACCGCCATGTGGAATGCGTACTGCGTATGCAGCATCGCAATGGCGACTGGCTATGGATTGAATGTCGCGGCATGATCGCCAGATATAATCGAGAAGGCACCCCCTCCCGGCTGATTGGTACCGTCCGGGATATCAGTATGCGCAAAGAGACCGAAGCGCAGCTACGCCAGTCCGCCCGGGTATTTGAGCATGCCCATGAAGGGATCATGATCACCGACAGCAGCAACCGCATCATCAATGTCAATCGCGCCTTCACCGAGCTGACCGGCTACACCTATGATGAGGTTGTCGGTCAGCATCCGAGTATCCTCAATTCCGGCCATCAGTCGAAAGAATTCTATTCCAAGCTATGGTACGACCTGGATTCTCAGGGCTACTGGAAGGGCGAAATCTGGAACCGCAAAAAGAATGGCGAACTCTACGCCGAACAACTGACCATCACAGCACTGCGTAACAGCTCCGGTGAGACCGACCAGTATATCGGCATTTTCTCAGATATTACCCACATCAAAGAGCAGCAGAACCGCCTTGAACAGATGGCTCACTATGATGCGCTGACCGGCTTACCCAACCGGATTCTGCTGGCAGACCGCATGGAGCAGACGCTGTCCCATACCAACCGTATGGAAAACCTGCTTGCGGTTGCCTACCTCGACCTGGATGACTTTAAGCCGATAAACGACCGGCTCGGCCATGCAGTGGGCGACAAGCTGCTGGTTGCCGTCGCTAAGCGTCTGAAGGAATGTGTCCGGGGGGATGACACCGTATCCCGTCTGGGCGGCGATGAGTTTGTCCTGCTACTGCCGGAACAGGAAAGCGTTGAGCAGAGTAATCTGGCCATCGACCGGATTATCAAGAAGCTGACCGAGCCTTACTATATCAAAGGTAACAAGCTGACAGTGTCAGCCAGTATCGGCATCAGCCTCTACCCGCTGGATAACTCCGACGCCGACACCCTGCTGCGCCATGCCGATCAGGCGATGTACACCGCCAAGCAAGCAGGTCGCAATCGCTATCACTACTTTGATCCGAACCTGGAACAGGTTGCCAAACAGCAGCAGGACGCCCTCAGTGGCATTGAGCACGCGCTGGAACACAACGAGTTTGCGCTGTTCTATCAGCCCAAGGTGAATATGCGTACCCGGCAGGTGATCGGCGCCGAAGCACTGATCCGCTGGCAGCACCCGGAGCATGGTCTGCTGTTCCCGGACAGTTTCCTGCCCGCCATCGAAAACACCCGCCTTTCCGTTGAACTGGGCCACTGGGTCATCGGTCAGGCACTGATGCAGCTGAATGAATGGCATCAGCAGGGCCTGAGACTCAATATCAGCGTCAATATCGCCGCCCGGCACCTCGAGAGCGAACATTTCATTCCGCGCCTTAAAGAGCTTCTGGTGCACTATCCGGACCTGCCAGCTCAGTCTCTTGAGCTGGAGATACTGGAGACCTCAGCGCTGGAAGAGATGACTAAGGTTGCCCTGATCATCGATGAATGCCATAAGCTGGGTATCACTGTTGCATTGGACGACTTCGGTACCGGCTACTCTTCCCTGACCTACTTCAAACGTCTGCCGGTGGATACCGTGAAGATCGATCGCTCTTTTGTGATCGATATGCTGGAGGATGAAGAAGACCTGACCATTGTCGAGGGCGTAATTGGCCTGGCTAACGCATTCCAGCGCAAAGTCATTGCCGAAGGCGTGGAGACCTGCGAACACGGCCATATGCTGCTACAGATGGGCTGTGACTACGCTCAGGGCTACGGCATCGCCAGAGCGATGCCGGCTGATCATCTGCCTGAGTGGATCAGAGAGTTCGAGGACGGTGAACGTTGTGCCGAGCTGAGCCTGCCTGAAGCTGTCTGAAGCGTTTCAGTATCAACCGACCATATAATCTTTCAGCCCCTCTATTCCTGCCAACAGCAACAGTCTCAGCCGCAGCATCACTTTATTTCAGACACAAAAAAGCCCGCACTCTCTCGAGCACGGGCTTTTTCTTAACTAACTGAAATTAGTTAGCGTTCTTTTCTTTCTGCTCAGCGATAACCTGCTCTGCAACCTGTGCAGGACAAGCAGCGTAGTGAGAGAACTCCATAGAGAACTGACCACGACCAGAAGTCATAGTACGCAGGTGACCGATGTAACCGAACATTTCAGACAGAGGAACGTCTGCCTTGATACGTACGCCAGTAGTACCTGCTTCCTGACCAGAGATCATGCCACGACGACGGTTCAGGTCACCGATAACATCACCTACGTGATCTTCAGGAGTGAACACGTCAACCTTCATGATTGGTTCCAGCAGCTGCGGACCCGCTTTAGGCATAGACTGACGGAACGCGCCTTTCGCAGCGATTTCGAATGCTACTGCAGAGGAGTCAACCGCGTGGTAACCACCGTCGAACAGCTCGATCTCAACGTCCAGTACAGGGAAGCCAGCCAGAGGACCGGTATCCATCATACCTGCGAAGCCTTTCTCGATCGCTGGGAAGAATTCCTTAGGAACGTTACCACCCACAACGGTAGAAGAGAAAGTGAAGCCAGTGTTCTGCTCGCCTGGCTTGATGCGGTAATCGATCTTACCGAACTGACCAGAACCACCAGACTGCTTCTTGTGCGTGTAGCTGTCTTCGATTGGCTGAGTGATAGTCTCACGGTATGCAACCTGTGGCTGACCTACTTCCAGCTCAACGCCGTAAGTACGCTTCAGGATGTCTACTTTGATATCCAGGTGCAGCTCACCCATACCTTTCAGGATGGTTTCGCCGGAATCTTCGTCAGTTTCAACAACGAAAGATGGATCTTCTGCAACCATCTTACCGATGGCAACACCCATCTTCTCAGTAGAACCTTTGTCCTTAGGAGTAACAGCGATGGAGATTACCGGCTCTGGGAAGATCATTGGTTCCAGAGTACATGGGTTCTTCTGATCACACAGAGTGTGACCGGTCTGAACGTTCTTCATACCAACGATCGCCAGGATGTCACCTGCCTGAGCAGAGTTCAGCTCAGTACGCTCGTCAGCGTGCATCTCAACCATACGGCCGATACGCTCAGTCTTACCAGTGTAAGAGTTCAGGATGGTATCACCCTTGTTCAGTACACCGGAGTAGATACGGATAAAGGTCAGGGCGCCGAAACGGTCGTCCATGATCTTGAATGCCAGTGCGCGGAAAGGCTCGTCAGTAGATACAGTTGCTACTTCGCCAGTTGGCTCACCGGTTTCTTCGTCAGTCAGAGGCTGAGCGTCAACTTCGGTTGGGCTTGGCAGGTAGTCAACAACCGCGTCCAGAACCAGCTGAACACCTTTGTTCTTGAATGCAGAACCACAGTAAGTCGGGAAGAAGTCCATAGTACGGGTACCCTGACGGATACAACGCTTGATATCTTCCATAGAAGGCTCTTCACCATCCATGTAAGCCATCATCAGGTCATCGTCCTGCTCAACGGCAGTCTCGATCAGCTTCTCGTGGTACTCTTCAACCTGATCAACCATATCTTCTGGGATATCGATGATTTCGAAGTTTTCTGGCAGGCCAGAATCATCCCACTGGTAAGCGGTCTTGGACAGGATGTCTACCACGCCGGAGAAGTTGTCTTCACGGCCGATTGGCAGAGTCATAACCAGCGGGTTAGCACCCAGTACGTTTTCAACCTGATCAACAACGCGCAGGAAGTCTGCACCGATACGGTCCAGCTTGTTTACGAAGATGATACGAGCAACTTCAGATTCGTTAGCGTAACGCCAGTTAGTCTCGGACTGAGGCTCAACACCACCAGAACCACAGAATACACCAACACCACCATCCAGTACTTTCAGGGAACGGTATACTTCAACGGTGAAGTCAACGTGTCCAGGAGTATCGATGATGTTCAGACGGTGGTCTTTCCAGAAACAGGTAGTCGCCGCTGACTGGATGGTAATACCACGCTCAGCTTCCTGCTCCATGAAGTCAGTTGTAGATTCACCATCGTGAACCTCACCAGTCTTGTGGATCTTACCGGTCAGCTTCAGGATACGTTCAGTAGTGGTAGTTTTACCCGCGTCTACGTGGGCAAAAATACCGATATTACGGTAGTGTGATAAGTCAGCCATTTCTTCACTCGAATGTTAAGGGCGTAAAATGCGCGGCATTATACAGCATTCATTGACATTTGTAGATATTTTAAGCAAAAGAATAATCCCCGCTTTAATATCAACGCGTAATGTAAGTTTTTCGGATTTCAGAATCTCTACAGAACAACTTCTATAGCACAACTTCTATAGCACAGAAGTGTGTCAGATTCCGTATTCCTCAAAGATCGCTTTAAGACCTGGCTTGTTCGCCATCATCTCTTCCCGGTCCAGTCCCTGCAGTTCATGCGGGAACACCAGCCAGTCTTCCGACTTGTGCAGGTAGTAGTCCGGTTCCAGATCAGTCTTGTTGTTTGATGGTTTGAACCACGGTGTAGCGATACGGATATCATGTGGCGTGTTCAGACGCGCCTTCTCTTTCAACGTATCAATCACCGCTTTGATACTCAGACCGGTATCAAACACATCATCCACAATCAGCAGAGAATCCGGCTGATTGATATTACGGATCAGGTAATCCAGGCCATGTACCCGAACCTCTTTACCGCGGGTACCGATGCCTGTGTAGGAGGAAGTACGGATAGAGATATGGTCGGTTTTCACGCCCAGATTATCCAGTAGTTCCTGCACCGCGATACCCACCGGAGTACCGCCACGCCAGACGCCTACAATAAAGTCAGGACGGAAGCCGCTTTTATGCACTTCCAGCGCCAGCCGGAAAGAATCTTCCAGCAGGTCCTGCGCGCTCAGATATACTTTTTCAGTCATATTTCTGCCTAACCTGCCCACAACGATTGTCGCCGTGGACTGTTGAAAACCGCGCTACTGTACGGATTCTGTTCAATACACGCAACTTTAGTCGCAGTTTTTTTGATGTTGGTTCTTGTCGACTATCACCAAACCTTGGTAGCCTTGCCGGTTTCTTGCTGGTCAGACCAAAGGACCAGCCTCCAGGAACCTCCTAGACGGAATTGATTCCATGAACGCTCTGAACCAATACTTCAAGATTTCAGAACGCGGCAGCGATATTTCGACCGAGATCCGGGCCGGTTTCACGACCTTCCTGACGATGTCCTATATCCTGTTCGTCAACCCACAGATTCTCAGTCTGGCGGGCATGCCAGCCAATGATGTGGCGATTGCCACCGCACTGGCCGCTGCGGTTGCGACCCTGATCATGGGTATTTTTGCCAACTTCCCGTTCGCGCTGGCGCCGGGTATGGGTCTGAACGCCTACTTCACTTTCGGGGTTGTCAAAGGCATGGGCGTCGACTGGCAGATCGCACTGGTCGCCGTCTTTATCGAAGGTCTGATCTTTATGGCGCTGGCGATGACCGGCGTACGGACCAAACTGATCAATGCCATCCCGCACTGCATCAAGATCGCCACCATGACCGGTATCGGTCTGTTTCTGGCGATCATCGGTTTCCAGGGCGCCGGTCTGACCGTCGATCATCCGGCAACACTGGTGACGCTGGGTAACCTGCACGATCCGAAAACGCTGCTGGCACTGGGCGGTATCATTCTGATCGCGGCGCTGATCGTCCGTGAAGTCAAAGGTGCGATCCTGATCGGTATCGTCAGCCTGACCCTGATCGCCTGGATTACAGGTCTGTCTCCGGCACCGGAAAGCATCGTGGCGATGCCAAGCCTGCCAAAAGAGACCTTTATGGCACTGGATTTCAGCCAGATCTTTAACGCCACCCTGATCACCGTGGTAATCGCCTTCCTGTTCGTCGATATCTTCGACACTGCCGGTACCCTGATCGGTGTCGGTCGTCTGGGTGGATTCCTGGACAAGAAAGGTGAACTGCCGGGAGCTGACAAAGCCTTCATGGCAGATGCCACCGGTACTACCGCAGGTTCTCTGCTGGGTACCAGCACCGTCACCACCTACATCGAATCCGCCACCGGTATCGAAGAAGGTGGCCGCACCGGTCTGACCGCGGTAACCGTTGCTGCGCTGTTCCTGCTGGCGCTGTTCTTCACACCGCTGTTCACCTCGGTACCGGCACTGGCAACCGCACCAGCGCTGATCGTTGTCGGCGCGATGATGATGACCGCCGCCCGCGACATGGACTGGACTAAATTGGAAGACGGTGTACCGGCGTTCCTGACCATCATTGCGATGCCGTTCACTTACTCCATCGCTCACGGTATTACCCTGGGTGTGATCTCTTTCGTACTGATCCGCCTGATCACCGGTAAGACCAGCGATATTCATCCGCTGATGTGGATTCTGGCTATCGCTCTGATCGCCTACCACGCCTTTATCTGAGGCGCTGGCATCTACAGCATTACAGATACAGAAAAGGCGCTCAGATGAGCGCCTTTTTTATGAATTCTCAAAACGGTCATTGCAAACCGCCCCGCTGTAGCCAGGCCTGATACACAGGATCTGGCCAGTGGCTCTGCAGATAACTGATCAGGGCTTCAGATTCCGCTTCAGATACCTGATTCCCAAAAGCCGGCATTGAACCGCCCAACGGCACACCGCCGATTTCGATGGTCTTCTTCAGCCCTTTCAGGGGGTGATGCCAGGTGTGTGCGGTACCGTTCAACGGCGGTGGCGGATAGCGGCCATCCGCCAGAGGTTTATGCCACTCAGCCGTACCCTGCGCATCCACACCATGACAACCGATGCAGAACTGATCATACAGAACGGTACCTCTTGCCACCTGACTGGCGGTATACCAGCGCCCTTCGACGGTGGGCTCTGATTCACTGCATCCGCCAGCCACAACCACTGCAGTCAGCAAGAGTGCCGGTCTCAGTGCGCGCATCTCAGTAATCCTGATAGGCGTTAAACACGTCAACCCGGTTCTGCTCATCCACAGAATACACTGCAAAGGAATCTTTACGGGCATCAGGCATATCCATTCCTGGCCCTCCCGATGGCATACCCGGTACGGTCAGTAGACGGATAGGACTGTCCCTGTTGAGCAGGCGCTTAATATCCTGCGCCGGCACATGACCTTCAATTACTTTGCCGTTAACTACCGCGGTATGACAGCTGGCCGCCTGCTGCGGTACACCCAGGCGTTGCTTATGATCGGCCATATTGTCGACCACCTGATCATCAACGTTGAAGTTGTGCTCTTCAAGGTGCTCAATCCAGGCTTTACAGCAGCCACAGCTTTCGCTGCGGTACACCGTGATATCCCACGCCCGCTCTGTTTTATTCTCAGCCCAGACCGGATTACCCGCCTGCGCCACCGATGTCAGCCCAGTCATCAGGGCGACTAAAAAAAACGTTACAAATCGCATAATGCTACTCCGGCTCTGTCCCACTACTGCCAGCACAGATGCCATTCAACTGATCCAGAATCGGGCATTCAGCCTGTTCATCGCCGCGACACTGAACCGTTACTTCTATCAACATGGCACGCATCTGTTGCAGTGCCTCTATCTGTGCGTCGATACGCTGAATCTGCTGTTCTGCTTTTTGCTTAACGCTGGCACTGGTGCGCTGCGGATTCTGTGACAGTTCCAGCAGCTCCCGGCTCTCTTCCAGTGAAAAACCCATATCCCGCGCCCGCTTGATAAAGCGCAGTATTTTCAACTGCTGTTCATCATAGTAGCGATAGCCATTAGCCGCCCGGGAGGCAGCAGGAATAACACCCTGCTGCTCGTAAAAGCGGATCGTTTTACTGCTCAGCCCCGTGGCCTGAGCGGCTTGTGAAATATTCATAGAACACTCCAGCACAAAACCCAGAAATAAAATGACAGATCAGATTGATTCAGCTGAGATGATACGGTCCTGGCGAATGGTAAATGGCAGAGCGATCAGCCGATCGGTAAAAAATGCGCTGTTCGTTCACTCCCGGCAAACCCGATGGGTGAAGATCGGCGAAGGACTGCACTATCACCGTCGCTGACAGACCGCTACAGCAGGTGACCTCAGCGCTGCATTCAACGCTATCACAGCCCTTCATTGCGCCATCATCAGAGGCATCGCAAGCAACGCTGACGCAGTCCGCCATAGCCGCATCCCCGGCAGATGTCATCGGCATCATCCGGGTATCGGCTTGCAGAGGCAGACTCAGCAGGCAGATCAGCAGCAATGTCAGGGATCTGAGCAGATTCATAAGATCAGTTTTCAAACGCTATTCTGAATAATAGGGTCTACCGAAATTTCCTGAAAAGCAACTGCCGCTGTTCATGATTAATGATCTGATGAGATGTCTGATTGATGGACCCGATTGATTGTCTGCCAGTATCAATCGACAATAATCGTTGACCTTACAGTGACTGGAAGCTCTACTCTTATTACCAGTTAAAAATTTCTGGAATGCACCATGACTACCACACTCCTTCTGGAAAACGTCTCCTGTGCCGGCTGTGTTAAAAAAATCGAAAAAGGGATCAACGCCCTGCCGGATGTCGAGACCGCCAGTGTCGATTTCCCACAACGTCGTCTGAATGTTGAAGGTGAAATCAGCAACGAAATCCTGATCGCCGCACTCGCGGATATTGGCTACCGTAGCCGTCCGGCCAGTAACGAAGCGGAAGACCGTGCCCGCCAGAAGGCTCAGCAGGCAGAACAGTACCGTCACCATATGCGTAACACCGCTTTCGCGATGGCACTGAGTATACCGTTGATGATCGGCGGCATGCTGATGGATGAGATGACGGTGAGTACCGCGCAGGACCAGATACTGTGGGGCGCGGTGGGCCTGCTGACTCTGGCGGTACTGGTATTCCCGGGACGCCACTTCTTCACCGGTGCGCTCACGGCACTGAAAAATGGCAGCGCCACCATGGACACCCTGATCGCCATCGGTACCGGCAGCGCCTGGCTCTATTCCATGGCGGTTGTACTGTTTCCGCAGATGCTGCCGGAAGGCTCACGACACCTGTATTTCGAAGCCGCCGCGATGATTATCGGCCTGATCAACTTCGGCCTGGCGCTGGAGATACGTGCCCGGGGCCGTACTTCAGAAGCAGTAGAGCGACTGCTGAATCTGCAACCGAAAACCGCACGAGTGGTACGCAACGACAAAGAGCAGGATCTGCCGCTGGATCTGGTGGTGGTAGACGATCTGCTGCGCATCCGCCCGGGCGAACAGATTCCGGTGGATGCGGTGGTGGTTGAAGGCCACAGCCGTATCGACGAATCGATGCTCAGCGGTGAGCCCGTTCCGGTCAGCAAGATTGAAGGTGACAGCGTCAGTGCCGGCACCCTGAACCGTTCCGGCAGCCTGTTGATCAGAGCCGAGAAGGTTGGCGCCGATACCGCCCTGAGTCGCATTATCGAGATGGTTAAACAGGCCCAGGCCAGTAAACCGGAGATCTCCCGACTGGCAGACACTATCGCCGGCATTTTCGTCCCGGTGGTGATCGGTATTGCAATACTGACCGCGGCACTCTGGTACCTGTTCGGCCCGGAACCCCAGCTGGCCTATATGCTGGTTACCGCGACCACTGTTCTCATCATCGCCTGTCCCTGCGCTCTGGGGCTGGCCACCCCCATGTCGGTCATGGTTGGCGTTGGTAAGGCTGCTGAATATGGCATTCTGATCCGTAACGGTCAGACCCTGCAAACGGCATCAAAGCTGGACACCCTGATTCTGGATAAAACCGGCACCATTACCGAAGGCGCCCCCCGGGTTACCGAGGTCATCTGCCGTCAGGGCGATAGCCGTCAGATGCTGCAGCGGGTGGCGTCAATCGAAGCAGGATCCGAACACCCCCTGGCAGAAGCCATCGTTCGCTATACCGCTGAACAGCAACTGGGAACCATGCCGGTAAAAAGCTTTAACAGCGTCAGCGGCCGTGGCGTGGAAGGTCTGGTCGAAGGCAGCCGGGTAGCGATTGGGAATCAGGCCTGGATGGCCGATCACGGTATCGATACCGGTGTAATTCAGGCGCAGGCAAACAGCCTGGCAGAGCAGGCCAGTACCCCGGTGTATATTGCGATTGATCAGCAACTAACAGGTCTGATCGCCATCAGCGACCCGGTACGGAATGATTCCGTCAGCGCTATTCAGCGACTGCAGCAGGAGGGCATCCGGGTAGTGATGCTCACCGGTGATAACCGCCACACAGCGGCGGCAGTGGCCCGACAAACCGGCGTCGATGATTTTATCGCCGAAGTCATGCCTGAACAGAAAGCAGCCCAGGTTCAGCAACTGCAATCTCAGGGTGCGATTGTGGGCATGTGCGGTGACGGTATCAATGATGCACCGGCACTGGCGCAAGCGGATGTTGGCTTTGCCATCGGTAACGGTACTGACGTAGCGATTGAGAGCGCCGATATGGTGCTGATCCGCAACTCACTGCATGCTGTTGCTGACGCTATCTCCCTGTCCCGGGCGACCCTGCGCAATATCCGCCAGAATCTGTTCGGCGCATTTATCTATAACACTCTGGGTATCCCGGTGGCCGCCGGTATTCTGTTCCCGTTCACCGGCCTGCTTCTGAATCCGGTGATTGCCGGTGCAGCCATGGCCTTCTCCTCAGTTACAGTGGTCAGCAATGCAAACCGCCTGCGGCTATTTAAACCGGAGACAAAGTCAGACTGATGCGTCAGACAAAATAGATTACCGCCAGCAGGGCAGAGCAGCTCAACACCTGGGCAGAGGGGCTCTGCCATATCCACTGTCCCAGACAGGGCAGCCTTACCAGCGAAACCACTATCGGGGTCAGCAGCAACGCTGCCTGGCCGTCCGGTGTGGCCACGCCAGGCAAATTGTCCGGTACGGAATGCTTCTGCCGCTTCATTGATATACACCGTCGCCACAAAAACGTTATCACTATCGTCGATAGCCCTCCCTTCATATAGTAAATACCCGCCATCAGAAACATCAGCAACAGAACCAATCCAGGAAATGCTGATCTGATGCAACAGACAACCGATATTAAGATAACAAAAATCTATTAATACTTTTTATTTAATTAATTTCATTAAATCAGTTCTGTTTGCCATTATAGACCCATCAAACAGACACAACGTCCAACGAGGATCGAAACATGCACAGCAACAGAGAAGGCCAGCGCGTACCCCAGGTTACTTTCCACACTCAGCAGAACAACCAGTGGGTTGATGTGACTACCGATGAATTGTTCGCCGGTAAAAAGGTGATTGTCTTTGCACTGCCCGGTGCATTCACACCGACCTGCTCCTCAACGCACCTGCCACGTTATAACGAACTGGCACCGGTATTCGCCAGAGAGGGCGTCGACGCAATCATCTGCCTGTCAGTTAATGACACCTTCGTGATGAATGCATGGCAGGCGGACCAGGATGCTGAAAATATCACCTTTATTCCGGACGGTAACGGCGACTTCAGCAAAGGCATGGAAATGCTGGTTGATAAAGATGAACTGGGCTTCGGTCAGCGTAGCTGGAGATACTCCATGCTGGTTGTCGACGGTGTGATCGAGAAGCAGTTTATTGAGCCGGACGTACCGGGCGATCCGTTCCAGGTATCGGATGCCGATACCATGCTGAACTACATCAACGCCGAAGCGGAACAGCCAAAGCGGGTCAGCGTTCTGACTAAACCAGGCTGCCCACATTGCACCCGTGCCAAAAAATTACTGCAGGAGAAGGGCTACAGCTACGAAGAGATTGAATTGGGTGCCAACGGTCTGAGCTACAGCTCACTGGCTGCGATCAGCGGGCAGGGCACCACTCCGCAGGTATTCATTGATGGTCAGCGCATCGGCGGCGCGGACGAGCTGGAGCAGTACTTCAACTAATCCTTGAAAGAATACTGAATGCTAAACAGAGTTCTTCCTTGACCTTGCCCGGCTTCTGCCGGGCTTTTTTATGCTGCATTGATCTGGGGCAAGATATATAAAAGCAATATTGATAAACATTCTTATTTACATTACGCTTTCACGGTTATTTAACCCAAGCCCCAGGAACCAAGGCAATGCAGATCAAACCACTTGTAACCACTATTGCGCTGGCCACCGCTCTGGCCGCGTCTGCAGCACAGGCAGCTGCACCGAGCACTTCTGCAGTGTTAGACACATATTCCGATATCGCTCTGGCGACCTATCAGGATTCCCTGAGCACCGCTAAAGACCTTCAGAGCAGCATCAACGCTTTTCTGACAAACCCAACTGAAGCAACCCTGAAGCAGGCCCGTGAAGCCTGGGTTGCTGCACGTGTTCCATATCAGCAGTCTGAAGCCTACCGTTTCGGTAATGCGATCGTGGATGACTGGGAAGGCCGCGTAAACGCCTGGCCTCTGGATGAAGGTCTGATCGACTATGTCGACGGCAGCTACGGTGAAGAATCCGAAGAGAACGATCAGTACCGCGCCAATATCGTGGCGAACACCACGCTGAAAGTAGGCGGTAAAGACGTTGATGTCAGCAAACTGACGCCGGCACTGATCTCCGAAACCCTGCACGAAGTTGATGGCATCGAAGCTAACGTTGCCAGCGGCTACCACGCAATCGAATTTCTGCTGTGGGGTCAGGACCTGAACGGTACTAACCCGGGTGCCGGTAACCGTCCTGCCACTGACTTCAGCCTGGACAACTGCAGCAACGGCAGCTGCGACCGTCGTCGCGGCTATCTGGAAGCAGCAACCACTCTGCTGATCACCGATCTGGAAGAGATGGTGGGCAACTGGGAAGAAAATGGTGCTGCCCGTAAAGATCTGGAAGCCAAAGGCGACCAGGGCGCCCTGGCGACTATCCTGACCGGCATGGGTAGCCTGGCATACGGCGAACTGGCGGGTGAGCGTACTAAGCTGGGCCTGATGCTGCACGATCCTGAAGAAGAGCACGACTGCTTTTCCGACAATACTCACTGGTCCCACTACTACGATGCCAAAGGCATCAAGAACGTTTACCTGGGTAGCTATACCCGTGTTGACGGCTCTGTAGTGACCGGTCCGAGTCTGTCCGATCTGGTATCTCACAAAGCACCGGCAATCGACAAAGAGCTGCGTGGCAAGCTGGACAAGACTGAGCAGACCGCTCAGGTAATGGTTGATAAAGCCGCCATGGGCCAGACCTTTGACGTGCTGATCGGCGCTGGTAACAAAGAGGGTAACCAGGTAGTGCAGAACTTCGTTGATGCACTGACTGACGAAACCAAATCCATCGAAGCAGTTATCGCAGCGCTGGATCTGGACGGCATCGAGCTGGAAGGCTCCGACAGCCTGGATAACCCATCCGCAGTGTTCGAATAAGAACCTGAACGCATGCCGCTGCTGGCATGCATAGCAAGTGCCGGTGATCAGCCAAACATCACCGGCACTTTTCACCACTTGCCTCAGATCCGATAGCAGTACCCAAGATGACCTCCACTTACAGTCTGACAGGTCTTCTGAGCACACTCTTATGGTGCAGCCTGACAGCCGCCGCTGTCGATACGGCTCCTGCACAACAGTTTCTCAGAGCCGAACCGAATGAAGCCTTTGCCGGAGGCGCGACGACCTACACCGGTAAAGTCGACCGCAATGTACTCTCACACCCATCCGCGAACATCAGTTTTGAGCGGCGATTAGATTTCCGTATCGGCGATAGCGTATTCCGCAAGCTGTGGGTTTCATCCCCTTCATCAACCACCGCCAGTGATGGTTTAGGCCCACTCTATAACGCCCGCGCCTGCCAGCAATGTCACATCCGCGATGGCCGGGGCCACACACCGGAAAGTGCTGAAGACAACGCCATCTCTATGTTTCTGCGACTGAGTATTCCACCACAGACAGAACAGCAACAACGACTGCTGGAACAGGGCAGAGTTGGCACTATTCCGGAGCCGACTTACGGCGGCCAGTTACAGGATTTCGCGGTCCCCGGCCTGGCATCTGAAGGCACTATGACGATCCGCTGGCAGGAACAGATAGTCACTCTGGCGGATGGCACTGAAGTCTCACTGCGTCGCCCCGACTACAGTGTCAGCAACCTGAGCTATGGGCCGCTGCACCCACAAACGATGCTATCGCCGCGAGTGGCCCCACCCATGACCGGCCTGGGCTTGCTGGAAGCAATCAGCGACAACGATATTCTCAGCTATGCTGACCCGGACGATCAGGACGGAGATGGTATTTCCGGCCGCCCCAACCGGGTCTGGGACAGTCAGCAACAACAGCGGGTTACAGGCCGCTTTGGCTGGAAAGCAGGTAACCCGACACTGCTACAGCAGAACAGCGGTGCGTTTAATGGTGATATCGGAATTTCCACCATCCTGAAAGCCGATCCCTATGGTGACTGTACCGATCAGCAGACTGCCTGCCGACAGCAGCCTCACGGCAACACTCCGGCTCAGGACAATCTGGAAGCCAGTCACACAATGTCGGAATTACTGCTGTTCTACACCCGAAATCTGGCTGTTCCGGCTCGCAGAGATATAAATAATCCTGAAGTACTGGCAGGCAAAGCCCTGTTTTACCAAACCGGTTGTCACAGTTGTCACAGGCCAAAGTATCGCACCGGTGATCATGCTAGTATGCCCGAGCAATCTGACCAGTTAATCTGGCCGTACACCGATCTCCTGCTCCACGATATGGGAGAAGGCCTGGCCGACCATCGCCCGGAATTTTCCGCATCAGGCTACGAGTGGCGGACGCCGCCACTGTGGGGTATCGGTCTGACTCAGATAGTCAACGGTCATACCCAGTTTCTGCATGATGGCCGTGCCCGCAATTTGCTGGAAGCTATCCTCTGGCATGGCGGTGAAGCAGAACCAGCGCGTAATCAGGTTATTAACATGAGCAGCACGGAACGCGGACAACTGCTCAGATTTCTGGAATCGTTATGAAGAAACACCTCTCTTTCCGGCTTAGTGGCATTCTTATCAGCAGTGCGCTTTTTAGTAGTGCTCTTGTTAGTAGTGCTCTGTTAAGCACCTCTGTGGCCGCAGCACCTGCTGAACAGGACTGGCAAGCGCTGAACAACACCCTGGTACAGCAGCATATTCTGCCTCGCTATCAACAACTTCAGAGCAGCAGTGAAACACTGGCAGCGCAATCCGCAAGCCTGTGTCAGTCATTCAGCCCGGCACAACTGGAAATAACCCGTGAAGCCTATCACCAGACCATGTCGGCCTGGCAGGCTCTACAGCATATCCAGTTCGGTCCGATCCAGAACCTGATGCGTAACTTCAGCATGCAGTTCTGGCCGGATAAGAAAAACCTGATCGGCAAACAGGTCGCAGTACTCCTGAAAGAGCAGAAACCGGAAACTCTGGATACCGAATATATGTTCCAGGCCAGCATCGGTGTCAAAGGCCTGCCGGCTATGGAACGTCTGCTATTTGCCGACCAGGCTGAGAATACTCTGGCGAACAACAGCTATGCCTGCCGCCTGAACAGTACCATTGCCACGTATATCGAACTCAATGCTCAGGGTACCGTCAGCGAATGGCAGGACTTTGCAACTGAGATCAGCAACGCCGGAGATGGCGAAAGCTATTACGAGAGCCATCAGGAAGCCGCCGTCGACATGATGAAGGCGATGGTAGAGCCGATTGAAGTGATTCGTGACCTGAAGCTGCTGCGACCGCTGGGTAAGGGTGACAAGCTCCGGCCTAAACGCCTGGAATCCTGGCGCAGCCTGCGTTCTCTGGAAAACCTGCAGATCAATATCAGCACTCTGCACGATATCTACAGCGGCGGCGAAAACCGGGTAAAAGCGATGCTGGAAAATCAGGGCGATACCGCATTAGCAGAAGAGCTGGATACCCTGTTCAAAGATGCTGATCGACAGTTGGCTGAGATACCGGGACCGCTCTATACCACCCTGACTGAAGGCCAGACCGCCGCACAGCTGATACAACTGAGCGATACCCTCAAAGTACTGCATATCGGCCTGCTGACAGCGATGCAGAAACTGGATGTACAACTGGGATTCAACAGCCGTGACGGGGATTAAACGTCGCCAGTTCTGTCAGTTGGTTGCCGGTGCGCTGGTCCTGCCCGGGCTTGCTCACGGTAGCACAACCGGCAAACATCCCATGTTTGCTTCTGCTGCACGCAGTCAGGATGGCAGCTACCACCTGTATCTGCTCAGTGAAACGGGTGAAGTTCTGCTGGATCATCCTCTGCCGGAACGTGCCCACCATACCGAAGCGCATCCTCAAAGGCCCTTGCTGGCCTGCGTGGCACGTCGCCCGGGCACATTTATCGATATTATTGATTACCGGCAACAACGGCTGGTGAAACGCATTACCGCTGACTCTGGCCGCCACTTCTTTGGCCACGGTATTTTCAGTGAAGATGGTCGCTACCTGATATGCACCGAAAACAATCTGGCCGATGGCCAGGGCAGGGTGGTATTCCGGGATACTGAACAGGACTTCCGCATTATTGCGGACTATCCGAGTCATGGGATCGGCCCCCATGAACTGCAACAGCAGCCCGGCAGCAATACACTGGTTATAGCCAATGGCGGCATTCTGACCCATCCCGATCAGGGCCGCAAAAAGCTCAATCTGGATACCATGCAGCCATCACTGGTACGCATGGATATGGCAGATGGCAGGTTACTTGAGCAGCAGTTTATGCCTGCGGAGCTGCACCAGCTGAGTATTCGTCATATCGATACTAACCGGGCAGGAGAAACCGTGATCGCCCTGCAGTATCAGGGCGGAGCAGAGGACAACCCGCCACTGGTTGCGGTACACAGGCCAGATAGTTCACTGAAGCTGCTGGCAGCACCGGCACCGGTAGATATTGCGATGAAGCGTTATTGCGGCAGTGCCCGGTTCGATCGCACCGGCCGCTATGCTGCGGTCTCTGCGCCACGAGGGGATCTGATCACATTCTGGGATCTGCAACAGGATCAATTCCACAGCACCCTGCGCAGCCGGGATGGCTGCGGTCTGGCTGCCACTGACCAGGATGCTGAATTTCTGATCAGTGCTGGCACCGGGCGCTGCATGAGTTATAACCTGGCAAAAGGACGGAAAACCCGGCTACCTTCAGAGATAAAGCCCGCCTGGGATAACCATATGGCGTTCCTTAACGGGTAACAGATGGGCTGTTTTAACGCAGCCCGTCACTCCTCCGCCAGCGGCTCCAGCCCCATCACCTCAAGCAGCCAGTCACGGAATACCCGCATGCCGTAGGTCACCTGTCGGCCTTTCGGATAGATCAGATAGAACGCCTTGCCTGTCACCAGTTCTGCTTCAACAGGGACCACCAGCTGCCCATAATGCAGCTCCCGGCTGATCATCTCACGGTCGGACAGCGCCACACCGATCCCCTCCAGTGCCGCTCCCAGCGCCAGTTGCGTACTCGAGAAAGACAGACCTTTCTCCTGACCGGTCATTGAAACACCGCCCTGACGCAGCAGACGGGTCCACTCATTGCGACGACTGGTCACATGAATCAGGGTCTGGCGTGTCAGGTCCTGCAGGGACTCAATACTGGCATCTTCGATCAGTCTTGGGCTGCACACCGGTACTACCTTGGAAGGATGCACCAGATGTACTTCCAGATCATCATCCGGCTTATCACCGAAGAACACCGCCATATCCAGATCGCTGTGATCAAAGTCGATGTGGGAGACGCCGCCAGCACTGAGGCGCAACTCTACATCCGGGTAGAGCGCCTGAAAGTCCTTGATACGTGGCATCAGCCAGCGATTCAGGAAAGCAGGCGGTGCTTCAAAGGTCACCGCACTGGTATTGGGTGCGGACATCAGACGCCGGGTCGCCGCATCCAGTTCATCCAGTGCATGTTGTACGGCAACCAGATACTTTTCGCCGGCCACAGTG
This sequence comes from Amphritea sp., assembly GCA_025800245.1. Lineage (GTDB taxonomy): Bacteria > Pseudomonadota > Gammaproteobacteria > Pseudomonadales > Balneatricaceae > Amphritea. The sequence continues at coordinate 114,382 of JAOXSA010000005.1, forward strand.
ATCTGCACCTGACGTTTTTCCCGGTGAAAAAGTTTCAGTCCTAAGAACTCCTCCAGCGATTTTATCTGGTGGCTGACCGCTGATGGAGTCACGAATAGCTCTTCTGCCGCGCGGTTAAAACTGTTCAAGCGGGCAGCCGCTTCAAAACTGCGCAGGGCATTGAGTGGGGGTAAGCGTCTGATAAGCACCTCTATAGATGAATTTAATTCACCAATTACCTGAAAATCTGTCGTTTGTTTTTTGACCAGTGCAACTTTAGTATAACCATCAAGTTAATGATGATCTACGGGCAACACGCTGTATATACGGACCATTTTTCAGGTTCTTTGTTCAACAGCACTTAAACCCTTCGCAATCATCTCGTCACACTGACGATAATTTATTGAATTTTATTGGTGGTCAAAAAACATGCAAAGCTACGAACTGGATATCAAACTGGACAAATACGGTAACGTAGATACTGGCTACTACATCGCACAGGCTAAAGAGATGCGCAGCGACGTACTGTTCTCTGCAAGTCGTAACCTGTTCGAACGCATCGGCAACATCCACAACAACTTCAAACGCCAGCGCAACAGTTTTAACAGCACTCGTTCATTCGGGACCGTTTAAGGTCAAACGAGACTCTTTTGGGCCACTTTTTAGTGGCCCTTTTTTTACCTGTACCACGCTTAATACTGAGTCACCACATCCCGGGTGACGGCAAACAGCACCCCTCGCTCAACCCAGATATCAACAGCCACACCGCGGGCATAAACAGTTACCGGTTCAGCCCCTTTGTCCACATCCGGCAACGGCCCGAAAACCTCCGGATTGTAATCCACCTCATACCAGGTCTGTTCCTGACCCTGACTATCCTGCAGCCGGAACTGTGCCGCTGGAATACTCTCCAGCGAACAGTAGCGTCCTCCGGTCAGCCAGCCACCACTTACCCGATCGGAAAAGATCGGTTTAAACTGCAGCTGCGAGAAATACTGTCGCACCTGCGAAAAATTCTGCCCCCGGGTTTCCAACGGCTTACGATTAAAGTGGTTATCCACCACCTCCCTGGCAATGCTGTATGCCTTGGGATACCCCTCCGCAACAGGAACCACCAGCAACCACTGAGCTCCCCATAACACCAGCACCAGCAATGCACAGGCCCAGCCCGCATGGGGCCAGTAACTCACCTTTCTTTCAGATACAGGCTCTGTTGCCTGCTGCATCGCCATCAGTTGCTGCAACTGGGTATCCGACAGGGATATCTCGTCGTAATAACTCCGGGTTACCTGCTTCAGAGACCTGTTCATAAGCAGACACCGCAATTATTTTCCCGGGCCTTATGCTGGAACATCCGCTGCCGCAGACGATGTATCCGTGACAGCACAGTGCCTTTAGGCATATCAATCAGATCCGCAACTTCCTGAGTGCTGTAGCCTTCCACTCCCCACAGAAACAGGATCTCCCGTTCCTGATCATCGAGAAAGTCCATCAGGTACTCCGCCTGACGCTCATTCACCATCACTGTTTCGAGCACCCTGATATCGTAATCGGAAGCTTCGCCGTAATCCTCAGTCAGTTCTACCGTCGTATGCCTCTGTCGCTGGCGGTAGTGATCGATGTAACCATTCCGGATACTGGTAAACAGATACGGAACCAGATCTTCAACCACCCTGACCGGCGGCTCGAGATAACGCGCCAGGCTGTTTTGTACCAGATCATAAGCATGATCCCGATCCCGGCACAGCGAAACTGCATAACGGTACAACCGGTTCAGCTGCTCTTTACTGATCATGGTTCACCACCTGCAGCCAGCCCTGCTTCAGCCAGTTATTAAGCTCCTGACTCAGATCATCATTGTGTTCAGCAAATCGTTCCAATACATCTGTCAGCGGCTGGGATGACGCCAGCTCTTTTAATATCAGCATCTGCTCAGCACTGACCTCTGCGATATTCAGATACCAGCCCTGACCACTCCAGCACATATTCAGCGCGATGCGGTAATCGCCAGTAATCAACTCCGGCTCACCCTCTGGCTGCTGATGCCAGTGCCACAACTGATGCAGATTGAAGCCGGTCTCCAATACCCGCAGTGAAGGGACGCTCTGCACCTTCAGCTCCGCCAGTGCCATCTCTTCCAGCTGCTGCAAAAAGGCCGCCGAGAGTGGAGTGGCCAGCGCCTGCTGACGCGCATCCTGTATCAACCACTCCAGCTCTGCCATCGCGGCAATATAGGGGTAGTCGTCCAGACCAGTCTGTTGCAGATATGACCCAAACGCTTCGCCAAACCGATCCAGATCGGCCGCTACCGCCGGGTAATGGTCAACATACCGCTCGCTGAACGCTGCAAACGCCTCCTGCCCCAGTAACTGCAGTACCACCGGATAAGTAATCTCCAGCGCCCGCAAACGGCCTCCGCGGGTATTGTTCCGGTAAGCTGCCAGGCAGGTAGCAATATTTGCCTTACCTGCAGCCAGCCACTCTGAAGCCAGAGCGGGATTATCCAGCGCAGCAAAAAAATGTTCCGGCCAGTGCTGCGGTATATACTGTTGTCGGCTAATTGATTTCAGGGTCATCAGGCCGCCTCCGGGGATTCCAGTACCTGCTGCGCCATTACCGACTCTTCCAGCAACCGCGTCAGCGACGGCACGTTGTTATCCCACTCAATCAGGGTTGGTCTTGATCCGATGCGGGCTATCGTCTCCCGGAACAGATCCCAGACCTCCGGCCAGACCGGAAAACCGTGGGTATCTAATGCCCCCCATTCCGTCTTTTCATACCCTCCCAGATGAATCTGTCGGATTCTCCCGGCTGGCAGTTTCTGTATCTCTTGCTGCGCATCATCGCCGAAGTTTATGAAGTTAACCTGAAAATTATTGATATCGAGTAATAACTGACAATCAGCCAGCTCAGCAACCTCTGCCAGAAACTCACCCTCAGACAGCTCTGTATGGGGCGGCCGGACATACACCGATACGTTTTCCAGGAGCAGAGGTATCTCCATATAATCCTGCGCGATCCTTACCCGCTCAGCCAGATAGCGGGCATAAGCCCTGGTCATGGGCAGCGGCAACAGATCATGGCTGTGGGCATTGCCTGCGCTACTGAAACAGGCATGATCAGATATCCAGGCAGCGCCGGTATCCCGCGCCAGCTGTTTAAGCCGGGCCAGATAGGCAAAATCCAGCGGATCAGTACCCGCCAGATTCATGCCTACCGAATGCAGCACGACAGGATAGTGTTCCGCGATATAGCAGATACGCTGATAATCCAGACTGCCGTGATGCAAGTGGTTATCGGCCAGCAGCTCCAGCCAGCCTATGCGGCTATCGGGTTCAGGAAGGTGTTCAGTTATTTCAGGTATATGGGGCCAGCGCAGACCGATGCCAGCTCCCTCAGGCACTCTGTTCATAAGCGTTCGGAGCCTTATATTTTGTCAGGAGAGAATCAGCTGTGCCGGTGTTTTCCGGCACAGCTGCGGTGAGCTTACGCTTTGGCAGGCTTCACTTTCTTCACCACACCACCGATCTTGTCGCAGGTACCTTTCGGGGTGTAAACCCACTCGTTCGGATCGTTATCCACAGTAGCCTGACCAGCACAGCCATGCTTACCGTCCAGAGCACCACAGTCATTCTTACCGGCTAACGCAACTCCGGCACATTTTTCCCAGGCTGCTGGCTGTTCTGGCACGGCCATCGCCGATGATGCGCCAACCAGAGCCAGACCCGCAATCGCAGTTTTCAGAGCTGTTGTTGTTTTAGACATAACCTTTCCTCGTTCATTTTTATAAGAAGCAATCACAATGAGTAACGACACAAACAACCTGTCCCGACCCGCCAGAATTAACGACGGTTTTACGACAGGCTTATCAGTGATAACGAAGAAGAAAGGGATCTGATTGCAGAAAAATCAGATTTTTTTGAAAAACAGATCCCGACAGGCTGACATTTCGCGAGAAACCACCTGCCGGATGCATCAGAAAAGCTGCTCAGAGATATGGATCAGCTGTGGACGGGGACCGCTTCGATCAATTTAAGAATCAGGCGATTCACACTCTCCCCTGACATCTCATACGGATTGAATTCCGGGGTACCGGAATATTTCAGATTGATCGGCGCGGTAATACTGGTTTCCGGGATATAGCCCATCGACCAGCTGGCAAATTGCCGCTCAACGATCTCCTGATAGTCCAGAATCACCACATTCTTATGGCGGGGATCGTTGAGAATCTTATGATAAGTCTGGTTTACCTGATCCCTGGTGCCTTCCAGACATTGCAGAAAGATCTTGCGGGTAAAGCAGAGAATACCGGTGACATTATTGCCAGTATTATGCTTTTTCGCAGCCTCAAGAATATTAGCAATATCATCAGCACCAAAGCCTTCGGTAACAGTGCTGGCGTATATCAGTCGTACAAGATGCATGGGCTTGCTCCTTAAGCTCTGTTGTTCAGTGAATACAAAGGCTCTGATCGCAGAGCTTACAGGAGAAAGTATGTGTTCGGGCCCTGAGGAATCAAGCAGCGACTACCCAAATTGCCAGAATTACTGCATCACGATCGGATTCTCCTCGCGATCAAAGATCAGATAGCGGGACAGATCTTCGCCCATGGTCAGGCCGTTAGCCATCTGATTAAGATAGGGATCAGCGTCCTCAGTCGTCGGCGCTACACCGTTTTCACCGCTGAGCCCGGCAATAATGACGAAGTTCCAGTCGCTGGAGATCTGATCCGCCTCAGCAACCAGAGCTGAAAACGATTCAACTTCTTCTGGCAGTTTATCCACGCACATCACCGGAGCAATGGTGCCATGCTGCTTTTTACGCTGCTTTTTCGGATTACTGGAGCCGCCCTCAGCCAGTGCAAACAGCATCAGCAAACGTTGTGGCTGGTCCTGTGACTGAGCCATCTCAAGCAGATCGGAGAATTTAGAAATCATGGATAAGTACCTCTTTGTGTCAGCCTTAAAGGGTACTGAATCATGACGCTGCCGACTTGATATAGATCAGGTACTGCTCCCGGCCTGCCGATTCATAAGAGGTAGTCGAGCTGGTCAAAAGTAGATATTGATTACTCAGCTACCTTAAACACCTCGGTTCCCGGGTGAAAGGCGTACCAGGCAAACCAGAACAGATTCACCACCGGTAAGGACTGGCCATCAGCCAGGTACACCTGCGCATCACGGGCAACAGCATCGTAGACAATACGCAGCTCAGTGCCGGCAAGGGTATCGTTAAACTCACCCTGTTCGCCACGGCGGGCCAGCTCAGAAAACGGATAGGCACGGGCAACACCCTTCAACTCCACACCAATCACGCGCTCTTTAGGATGATAAGCCTGACTCATAAACTCCACCGGAAAATAGAGCAGGGTGGAGTCATCATAATCACCGTATGGGTTACGGCTGTAATCCCTCTCTGTGCCGGTGTCACGGGATAATACCTGCGTATCCGGGTAGCGCTCCTGCCAGTCTTGCCAGCGGCTATGAGACGCCGTCAGCGGCATCAGCACTTTGCCCTTCATCGGTCCGCTTATCGCCCGGTGATGCAGCTGTGACCAGAGTGAGTCGGTCTGCCGGTCGTACAGCAGCACATCACTGTTATACAACAGACCGGATACCCCGAAGTCCAGTTCCTGTTGATCAATCACTGAGCGGTAGACAACACCACTGCCACATAGCGGGCAGTATGTAACGACTACCGGTTGATCGGCATACCGGTCATTGACGATCTCATGCCAGTTCAATATTGCAATGGGATAAGCTCTGGCTATGCCGTTATAAAACACGCCGATGACACGATCATCAGGCTGTAGCCAGTCTGCCTGTTCAGCAGTCTCGAACAGTGGACTATCAATTGCAGGAATACCATCTTTCGGTGGCCCACCCGGCATTATATGACCCTGATAGATAAGACTGTCAGACAGGTCAAAGCCGTTCAGCGTCCGCGCCGGAGAAAAAGGAGCGAGGCTGACAGTAATCAGAAAGAAAAAGGCAACGCTGAGTCGCCAGCGGGATAAACGCTGCATTGTGCACTCCACCGCCTGCTGAACCCGAAGACCGGAAACAGAAAAGCCCAGCAATAAAGCTGTATACAATCAATAAAGTATAGGGAGATAGATAAATATAAGAGGGGAAAGTTCAAGTTGGTGCAGATGGGGAGACTCGAACTCCCACGCCCGTGAAGGCACTAGCACCTGAAGCTAGCGTGTCTACCAATTCCACCACATCTGCGTATCAACTTGTCACGTTTAAGGGCGTCCCCCTGCTATGATTATAGCTGTATCTTCCGAAGCTCAATCACCTGTCTGTTGCGCTCAAGTGATTGGTGCAGATGGGGAGACTCGAACTCCCACGCCCGTGAAGGCACTAGCACCTGAAGCTAGCGTGTCTACCAATTCCACCACATCTGCTTCGAAAGAGGTGCGCATTATAATGACGCGTTTTTCATTTGTGAAGACCAATCACTAACTTTTTTTTATTTTTTTGATAAACAAGCAGTTAGGTTGTCGGCCATCTCCTGGAGGAAGGCCACATAGCCATCTGCATCGGCTTCCACCTCAATCGCCAGCGGGTCCAGTTTGCCAACATTCACGTCCAGACCACGGGTCAGACTGTCCACCACCGGCGCTTTAAATTGCGGTTCAATAAAGATACAAGCCGCCTGCTGCTGCTCCAACGCACCACGTATCTCACTCAGACGCTTCGCACCTGGCTTACGACCCGGATCAACGGTGAAGTAACCCAGCTGATTCATACCATAGTGCTCCATATAGCTTGCAAATGCGTCATGGAATACAAAAAAGCCCGGTTTCTGGACCGATTTCAGCTGCTCAGCGATACGTTTATCAGCAGCCATCACCTGCTGCTCGAACTGGATATAGTCCTGCTGCCAGAGCGCGGTGTGTTCCGGGTAATCGGCAATCAGGCGATCACGAATTCGTTCTGCTGCTTCCAGCGCCAACTCCGGAGCCATCCAGATATGCGGATCACCGTTATGGTGGTGATGCTCGTGACCGGCATGCTCGTTCTCTTCTTCATGACCCGCTTCATCATGATGGTCTTCATCACCATGCTCATCGTGATCATCGTGCGCGGCATGCTCATCATGGCCATGATCGTCATGATCTTTATGCTCAGCGTGGTCATCATGACCTTTATGTTCATCATCATGGCCGTGGTGATCATCATGCCCCTTGTGCTCATCATGATCGTCATGGCCTTCATGCTCATCACCCTGACCTTCTTCTTCCGTCAACAGCGCCAGCGCCGGACGCTCCAACTGGCTGACCGGCTTACGCAGGAACAGCTCCAGATCTTCACCCACCCAGACAAACAGATCTGTATCGTGCATACGACGAATTGAAGATGGCTTCAGAGAATAGTGGTGCGGCGAAGTCCCTGGCGGCATCAGTACGTCAACGTCTGCGTGATCACCCAGCATTGATTCTGCAATCAACTGCAACGGCTTGATACTGGTCAGAATTTTAACCTGTGGCTCAGCAGCCATAGCAGGGATAGAAAACATTGCAGCAAACAGTGCCGCACTGGCGCTCAAACGGGTGAAATTCGAAGTCATCGGTAGTAAAGTCGCTGTCATATTAAAGATCTGCAAGTTATAGTATAACGTTGCTTGATGCAACCAGAATCATGCCTTCGGAGTGCCGCCCATGAGTGTGCAGAAAAACATCGCCTATCAGCCGGATCACGACCATAACCGTTGCATCAATTCAGCACTGCAACAAGCTCACGATCTCTGTAAAGCAAACGGCCAGCGTCTGACCAGAATCCGCGAACTGGTATTGAAACTGGTCTGGCAGAGCCATAAACCGATGGGCGCCTATGATCTTTTACCCGCCATCGCTGAGGCCGGGTTTAATTCTGCACCACCGACGGTCTATCGGGCGCTGGAATTCCTGCAGGAACAAGGACTGGTTCACCGACTCGCCTCTCTGAACGCTTTTATTGGCTGCACCCACCCGGGACATAACCATCAGGGCCACTTTCTGATCTGCAGCATCTGCGGCACTGCGGCCGAGCTGGAATCCAATGCTATCAGCCAGAGTATCAACGACTGTGCGGAACAGGCCGGCTTTACGGTAGAACAGCAGAACGTCGAAATTCTGGGTCGCTGCCCCAACTGCCTGCAAACGGATGACACACATTAATGAGCCCGCAACAACTGATCAGCATTACCGATCTGCAAATCAGCTTTGGTGAAAATACCGTCGTCAGCGATGTCAGCATGACCCTGAACCGCGGCGAAATTACCACACTGATCGGCCCTAACGGCGCAGGCAAGACCACTCTGGTCAAAGCCGTACTGGGGCTACTGGAGCCCAGCGGTGGCGAAATTACCCGCACTGACGCATTGCGCATCGGCTATATGCCACAGAAACTGCATATCGATGCCACGTTTCCGCTTACTGTCGAGCGCTTCCTTAAAACGGCAGCCTTTGCTTCACAGAGCGATCGCGAACAGGCCCTGCAAGCGGTCGGCGCCAATACGCTTCTGAAGCAATCCGTACACAGCCTGTCCGGTGGTGAGATGCAGCGGGTACTGCTGGCACGGGCGCTGCTGCGTAAACCCGAACTGCTGGTACTGGATGAACCGGCTCAGGGTGTCGATATTAATGGCCAGGTAGAACTCTACAATCTGATCGCCCGTATCCGTGATCAGTATGGCTGCGCAGTACTGATGATCTCCCATGACCTGCATCTGGTAATGGCTGCCACCGATCAGGTAATTTGCCTGAACCGTCATATCTGCTGTTCTGGTCGTCCGGAGCAGGTCAGTAACCATCCATCTTATAAAGAACTGTTCGGGGTACCCGGTGCGGAGAACCTCGCACTATACAGCCACCACCATAACCACCAGCACAATGAACACGGAGATATCGTGCCTTTAGAAAGCTCAGACCAACCCGGGACGGATGATTGCTGCGGAGGACACCGCTGATGGCTGAATTTCTGATTCTGGCGTTGCTGGGCGGTATCGGTGTCGCACTGGTAGCAGGCCCGCTTGGTTCGTTCGTGGTCTGGCGCCGGATGGCTTACTTTGGCGATACCCTGGCTCACTCCGCACTGCTGGGCATCGCCCTGGGGGTGCTGTTCGATATTAATTTTAATCTTGCTGTAATCAGCTGTTGTGTGATTCTGGCGCTGATTCTGGTGAGCCTGCAGCGGCAACGGCTGGTCGCCACCGATACCTTGCTCGGCATTATGGCCCACAGCAGCCTGTCACTGGGCCTGGTAGCTGTATCCCTGCTGGATGATGTGCGGGTCGATCTGCTGGAATACCTGTTCGGCGATCTGCTGGCGATTACACCTAATGATCTGATCTGGATCTACGTCGGCGGGGCCGTGGTTCTGCTATTGCTCTGGCGGCTATGGAACCCTCTACTGGCGATCACCATAAATGAAGAGCTGGCGCAGGTAGAAGGGGTGAATGTCACTCAGGTACGACTGGCACTGATGCTTCTGATCGGCGTAGTGATTGCGATAGCGATGAAAGTGGTGGGAATTCTGCTGATTACCTCATTGCTGATTATTCCCGCCGCAGCGGCGCGCAAACTGGCCAGCACACCAGAGCAGATGGCGGTCTTTGCCAGTCTGCTGGGCATGATCGCAGTCGCAATGGGCCTTTATGCTTCCTGGCATTTTGACACGCCCGCCGGTCCGTCTGTGGTGGTCGCGGCACTGGCTGAGTTTCTGCTGCTCTACAGCTTGCCAATCCGGCGCACAGCCTGAGCCCGGATTACTTCCTGCTCAGAGCATTGAACAGGGCGGCGGAGATAATCAGACCGCCGCCCACCAGCGTCCACAGGGTTGGGATTTCGGCAAAAAACACCATCCCCAGAATGGCAGAGAACACCACCTGCACATAAGCGTAAGCGCTGGCTTTGCCCGCCTTTTCTGCGGCCATTGCCTTGGTCAGGCCGATCTGGCCGACCTGGGTAAAGATACCTACCAGAATCAGCAACACCAGCGCTTCCAGATTCGGCATCACAAAATCATCCCCTAATAGCACTACCGATACCGGCAGAGCGATCAACGGGAAGTAAAAAATAATCACCGAGGCATCTTCGGTCTGGCTCAGCTTTCTCACCATCACATAGGCGATGGCACTGCCCAGCGCCCCGCACAACGCAGCGATTACGCTGAGTACAGGCAGCCCCGTTACCAGACCGGTACTGAAATCCGGCTGAGTCATAACCAGCAGACCGATAAAGCTCATTCCGATGCAGACAATGGTAGTCAGCTGCAGCCGCTCTTTCAGAAATAACAGCGCCAGAATCGCGGTAAATGCCGGATGGGTGTATTGCAGAATGGTGGCTTCGGCAAGAGGCAGGGTGGTTAACGAGTAGTAAACACAAACTAACGCCACAGCACCTACAATACCTCGCCCCATCAATAGGGGCTTATTCAATCCCCAGACAGATAAGCGCTTGCGTTTTACATCCAGATAGCTCAGTAACAGAGACACCAGCGCCCGTGCAGCCACGATTTCCAGCACCGGAATACCATAGCCGCTCACCGCTTTAACGCAGGCGCTCATCAGCGCAAAGCCCAGCGCAGAAAGCAGCATATATCGCACAGCAGGTGAAAGAGAGTGGGTCATCAGCGGTCGCCATCAGGATCGGTTTAAGGCGCGGATAGTAGCAGATCAGTCGGAGCGATGCAGGTGATTACATTGGCGTCAGACTGCAGCACAGGCTATTTTTGGCTATAACCTGAACTGAGAGTGGACCTCAAAGAGTTATGCGCATACTGACACTGATTACTGGCAGCCTGCTTTGTCTGCTACCCATATCTGCAAAGGCCCTGCCACTGGAACAGCTACAACTACCCGATGGCTACTCTATCAGTGTTGCTGCACGGATCGACAACGCCAGACAGATGACGCTGGGTGCTGAAGGCTGGCTCTATGTCGGTAGTCGCCGGGAAGGCAAAGTCTATCGCTTGCGGGACCAGGATAACGACGGTATCTACGAGCAGCAGGAAACCCTGATGCGGCGTCTGAAAATGCCCACGGGTGTCGCCTGGCACAACGGCGATCTGTATGTGGCCGCGGTAAATCGCATTCTGCGGGTCGCTGGCGTTGATCAGTTACAGTCAGAATCACTGCCGATCAGGGGCCAGCTGATCACCGATGATCTGCCCGACGCTACCCATCATGGCTGGAAATATCTCAGATTTGGCCCGGATGGACAGCTCTATTTTAACCTTGGAGCACCTTGTAATACCTGCCTCAGCGATGATCCCCGCTTCGCCAGTCTGATGCGACTGAATCTGAAAACACTGCAACAGGAAGTTATCGCCGAAGGCGTGCGAAACTCCGTCGGTTTTACCTGGCATCCTCAGGATCAGAGCCTGTGGTTTACTGACAATGGCCGGGATCATCTGGGCGACGACCTGCCAGCGGACGAGCTTAATCGTCTGACGGATACCGGCGGCCACTATGGCTATCCTTTTGTACACGGTGGCGATCTGCCCGATCCTGATTTTTATGAAGGGCAGCCATTGGCTCAGTTCATTAAGCCGGAACTGAAACTGGGTGCACATGTAGCCCCACTGGGACTCACCTTTTACGAAGGACAGCAGTTACCCGACATCGACCATAACGACCTGTTTATAGCCGAACACGGTTCCTGGAACCGCTCCAGCAAAGTGGGATACCGGGTGATCCGGGTGGATACAGACAGCCGCCCATTACAGGCAAAACCTTTTATCACCGGCTGGTTGCAGGGCGAATCCGCCTGGGGCAGACCAGTGGATGTGATTACCGATCGGGATGGCTCACTGCTGATATCAGATGATAAGGCCGGGGCTATCTATCGGGTCCGGTATGTTCATTAAAGCATTTATATCGCGGCAGGATGCCGCTCCCACATCCCGTAGGAGGCGCATCCTGCGGCGATATCTCAGCACAATTGCCGGGGCTACTGCCGTTGCAGATCAACCCGCAGTGGCAGCCATTCAGTAGCACTCAGCAACTGCCAGTACAGCTGCGAAGGCTCATTACGCTGCAGTCGGAAGACTCCCAACTTGCCGTCATAGGGGTTAATAAATTCGAATAGCAGATGCGCTGAATCTGACTCAGCCGGGCGCTGCCAGAGATTATCCTGGCGAGCGCAGTTGATGCGGGCACCCTGTTGCCCGATATAGCAGAACTGGCCACTGTAACGCGCCTCAGAAGCATCACTGCGGGCCAGATAGAGATACAGCTGGGCGCTGCCACCCGGGTGCTCCCAGAACCACTCACCGGTCAGATCGGCAGACAGCTCTGTCACCGGCCGGGGTGACTGATAAACGCAGCCTGCAGATACAAGAGAAAACACAACACACAGCAATAACACCCGGACTTTCTGCATCAAACTTCCTTCTGAGCTCTTTCATCAGCCTTAATAATGATCAAAGCTGTTAGCACGGTTGCGCCAGCCACGCAAAAACTTCTGCAATGCCGGCCGACGTTCAGCAATCCGTTCATAATACGCGATCCGGTTACTTCTGAAAGCCACATACACCGCCGCGGCATCAGCCGCATTCATCGCCCGCAGGGTATTTTTCCCGAACAGACCATCGACCACCAGCAGCGGCTTAGCACCCAGTTCATTCAGCGTCTGCTGCAGTACTTTCACGGCGTTGTTACCGGCGTTAATGTAAAAATCGGTGACATGGTAGGCCAACTCAGAGTCGCTTATCTCATCGCCTCTGAGACGATCCCAGTAACGTTTTTTATAGATAATGCCAGCCTGATCATCCGTCAGCTGTTTCAGATTCTCCAAGGTTGGCTCAACGCCCAGATCCGATACGGCATAACGCCTGAAGGTTTCCAGGGTAACGCCTTTATTAGTGGCACCGCCCGGATCATCAGGATCATTCACAAAACCACCTTCGTGGCGCAGTATTTTTGGCAGGTAATGGCTGAACTCTGGCATAGATCACTCCTTAATCACTGGCTATTCCATCAGCCTGTCAGTTAAGTCGATCCAGCGGTTTTTTGCCAGTTCAGGGCAGGATAAAAGACTCAGCCAGCGCCCGGCAGGGCTCATAGCGATGACAACTGACCTCATGGTCATTCACCATCCCGGTGGCCTGCATATAGGCGTAACAGATAGTGGGGCCGACAAAGGTCATACCGGCTTTCTTCAGCGCTTTACTCATCGCCTGAGATTCCGCTGTCTGCGCAGGCACCTCACTGAGACTGCGCCAGGCGTTCTGAATCGGGCGACCATCGACAAACTGCCAGATATAGTTGGCAAAACTGCCATGCTTTGCCGCCAGCTCCAGAAAAGCCGCAGCAGTGCGCACAGAAGATTCAACCTTGAGCCGGTTTCGGACAATACCCGGATCCAGAAGCATCTGCTCCAGCTTGTCCTGCTTAAACTCAGCCACGTTAGCCGGATCAAAGCCTTCATACAGTCGGGTGTAGCCATCCCGCTTTTGCAGAATAGTACGCCAGCTCAGCCCGGCCTGAGCACTTTCCAGAATCAGATACTCAAACAGCTGCTGATCATTAGTCTGAGGCACACCCCATACTTCATCATGATATTGCTGTTCCAGTTCGGTTTCGGTCGCCCAGGCGCATCGCTGA
>JAOXSA010000011.1 GCA_025800245.1 Amphritea sp.
GAGGGGCTGGTGGATAAGTCAGGCGCCTGGTATGCCTACAACGGTGATAAGATCGGTCAGGGTAAAGCCAATGCGGCAAAATATCTGGAAGAGAACCCGGAGATCGCGAATGAGATCGAGACCGAGATTCGCAACCGTCTGCTTGCCACTGCAGCACCAGCCAAGAAAGATGAAGAAGACGCTGCGGAGAATCTGGATCTGATCTGATCCGGTGTTGTGATCTTCGAACAGAGCCCTTGCTGTACTCAGTAAGGGCTTTTTTATTGGCTGCGTCGTGGAAGTCGGGAGAAAAGGCGATGTCGGAACCATTAACAACCAAAGAACTTTGGAGCCGTGCTGTCGGTCTGCTGGCCCGGCGTGAGTATTCCGCAAAAGAACTGGCAGATAAGCTGACAGCGTTAGCAGATCCGGAGCAGGTCGCAGACGTATTGCAGCAATTAACTGATCAGGGCTACCAGTCAGACCAGCGTTTTACGGATAGCTTTATCCGTATGAGAATCGGCCAGGGACATGGAGAAAACAGAATCAGGTTTGATCTGCAACGCAAAGGAATTGCAGCGGAGCTGATCGCTCAGTGTCTTGAAGAGCAGGAAGCAGACTGGTTCGAGTTGGCATTGGAGCAGTACCGTCGCAAGTATCGGGACACAACGGCTGGTAGTGATTATAAGGAACGAGCCAAACGGATGCGTTTTATGAGCCAGAGGGGCTTTTCAATGGACCAGATCAGTTATGCCGAAACAGCAGTGGCAGAAGAGATAGCGGATTAAACAGGAAAAACGCACCA
>JAOXSA010000016.1 GCA_025800245.1 Amphritea sp.
GTGCAATCGCCACCCTAGCGACCACGGTTTCGGCTACCGGTGCCAACATTCTGCGTATCGATATGGGTGAAAAAGAGGGGCAGCTCTCAACGGTAGACATGGAGATCACCGTAACAGATCGTATTCATCTGGCGCGGGTCATTAAACGGTTACGTGTTATCCGTACGGTGACACGAGTAACACGGCTATAACTCTCACGTGTTGGCCAATCCTGCCGACACGTCAAAGGACTGCTATTATGGTAGAGAAGAAAGCTCAGCCATAATAGCGCTGGCAACACTGCAATGGAGATAGGAAATTGGCGATTGGGGTAAGCACCTTAGATCATGTGGCGCAACAAGATAACGGTGCGCGAATTGTATTGCTGCATGACAGTGAAGGCAAAGTACTGGTGGTTCTGCCGGTCGATAAACTGCTCAACCTTGTCCCCATTTGGCGCGATTCGGAGCGGCATCTGCAGCCGGTGAAAGCGGCTGATGTAAAGCGCTTCTTTAGCCAAGATCAACTGCAAATTGAAGCCGGGCAGCGCAAGTTGTTCTCTCTGCCTGTGATCCTCGATAGCGACCTTGATGTAGCACCATCTCTGAATATCGTTGAGCCGCTCAGTGGCCTTGAATTCACCGCTGATCGTAGTTGGTATACGAAACACGCGGATATCATGGAGATTGGCGTAGGCCTTCCTGATATCGATAAGGTACAGCCTGAGGGCGACGATGAAGCGGTGATCACGCGCGCAGTAGAGCGCTTCACCGCGCTGCGCATAAAGCAGCGCCTTGAAGATACGCTAGGCTTACCCAGTCTTGCGCCGACGACGCAGAAGATTATCTCGCTGCGCTCAGACCCCGCAGCGGGAGTTGATAACTTAGTACCGGTTGTGAAGGTGGACCAGAGCTTAGCCGCGCAGGTGATGAGCTGGTCGGTCTCTCCTTTTTACGCAGCCCCTG
>JAOXSA010000030.1 GCA_025800245.1 Amphritea sp.
GAGGGGCCGGACGGCACTGTGGCCTTTGTGGAAGCCTCAGTGGCAGTCCATAAGACTGCCCGTGCTATGAACTTACGCCACCAGTTCCTACCGCTTGTTGCACCGTCGGTCGGTGTCGTGGTGGGGAACTGGGCAGAGAAGTGGCGTGGTGTTAGAGACCGTCTCAATCTTATGATGGAAATTCATCCGTTGATGCCAGCCCCTGATGAAAACAGCAAGCCTACAGCGCGTCCACTTGGAACGGAGGAGGCGAGCAATTGGTTGAAGTATCTGTTGGGGAGGCATGAGAAGTTGAATGGAAAGTATACATCGCATTCTTACAAGGCGACATGTTTGAGCTATCTTGCGAAGAGAGGCATCAATCACCAAGACAGATTGGTATGGGGACATCATGTTTCAGGAGTGCGGATGGCACTTACTTACTCGCGGGATGCAGCGAGCAGGCCGATCAGGGTTTTGGAGCGCATGCTGGCTGAGATTCGTTCTGGTGCCTTCGAACCCGATGCATCACGATCTGGAAGACTTTTGAAGCGCAAGAGGGACGAAGTGGTTGCAGGATCAGTGGTGGTGCCCTCAGCCGATACAGTGTCCAAGCTGGATGCAGATGTTGAAGGCCCTGAGGGAGGTTCAGGTGACGAATCGGACCATCAATCTCACGTCACGACCGACTCTTCAACTGATTCAGAGCCTGAGACCACCGTGAAGCCGGACAGGGTGGAAAGGAAGATATTGCCACCGCCTGGAACTGAGCTTTGGGTGCACACCAAACT